>JAFSRL010000194.1 GCA_017446125.1 Lachnospiraceae bacterium | reverse complement strand
GTTGAAGTATGCCGGCACCGTGATGACGGCTTCCGTGACCTTCTCGCCCAGATACTGCTCCGCGTCCGCCTTTAACTTCTGTAAGATCATCGCGGAAATCTGCTGCGGCGAATACTTCTTGTCGTCGATTGTGCGGCCGCGGTCCGTGCCCATGTCACGCTTGATGGACGAAATGGTCTTGTCCGCGTTCGTAACCGCCTGACGCTTCGCCGGCTCACCGACCAGACGCTCTCCGTTCTTTGTAAAGGCAACGATGGACGGTGTTGTCCGCGCGCCTTCCGCGTTCGCGATCACGGTGGGCTGTCCGCCCTCCATAACCGCTACGCAGCTATTTGTTGTACCCAGGTCGATACCAATAATTTTTCCCATTTTTTAATCTCCTTTGTTGTCAGTTGTCTCTATGTGAATCTTTAAGTATTTACAAAAGCCTTTTTCTAACTCACCACCGCAACCATGCTGAAGCGCAATACATTGTCGTGGTACATGTAGCCCTTCTGCATTTCCTGCGCCACGATGCCGGAATCGTATTCGTCGCTTTCGACCTGCATCACCGCGTTGTGAATGGCGGGGTCAAACTCCTTGCCCAGCGCCTCGATGGGGGTGACGCCCATGTTCTCAAGCTCCGTCATCAACTGCTTGTACACCTTGTTCATGCCGTCGACGAAGGCATCGTCCTTGTCCGCATCCTCGACCATGTCAAAGCCGCGTTCAAAGTTGTCGATGACCGGCAGGATTTTGGTTAAGACATGCATCGCGCCGTTGTCAAACATCTGCGACTTTTCCTTCTCCGTGCGCTTGCGGAAGTTGTCGAACTCCGCGACCTGGCGCATGTACTTGTCCTGCATTTCCTCGAACTTTTCTTTGAAGGGGTCTTTCTTGTTCTTTTTGCCGAAGATGGATTTTTTTTCTGAGGGTCCCTCATCCGGGGACACCTCATTTGAGGACACCTCATCCGACCCCTCCGGGGCCACCTTCCCCTCAAGGGGAAGGTCAGAAGCAGCATCTTCGTCGAGACCTTCTTCCGTTACATCCGGGGACACCTCATCCACCGCTTCGCGGTCCCCCTGTCTACGCTCCGCTCCGGTCGGCGCAGAACCAAGGTCCCCCGGACCTTGTGCGCCCTCAAGGGGAAGGTCTTCCATTTCTTTTTCTTGTTGCTTGTTCTTGCTCATATTGATCTCCTATTAGTTATTATGATACACGGATTGCTCCATTGCTTCGCAATTCCCGCAATCCTACAGCCATTTCGGAATCCGCTGAAACGCTTGATTCACAAGCATTTCGCTACTTCCTCATGTCTGTGGGTGTCATAAAGTCATTTGTCGATTCCTGCCAGCAGGATCGACTGCATGACTTTCGACACCTTTATCATATCACTATCACTCGCCGGCGGCTGTTGCTAATGCGCCGGCAAAAAAATGAAGCCTAAGGCGCGTACAACGCATCCATCTGATGCATGATGTCTTTTAAGATTGTCACGACGCGGTCGTAGTCCATGCGCTTGGGACCGATGACACCGATTGTGCCGCGCATCCCCTCGCCCAGCTCGTAGGTCGCCGTGACCACGCTGCAGTCCTTCATCGACTGGACCGGCGTTTCGTTGCCGATATAGACCTGAATGCCGCGCTCCTTATCCGCAGCGGAAAGGGTCTCTTCGACGATGCCGCTTAAGCGCTCCTTCTCCTCGAAGGTGGAAATCAAATCCTGCGCCTTCTGGTGGTCCGCAAGCTCCGGATAGCGGAAGATGTTGTTCGCGCCGGAGGTGTAAATCTCAAGCCCTTCGCTGTCGCGGATCGATTCCGTTGCCGCGTCAATCACCGCCGCGATGATTTCTCCGTGCTCCCCCGCCTGCTGCTTCATGGCGGCGATCATGCCTAAATTGATTTCCTCAATCGCAAGACCGTTTAAGGTCGAGTTCATCAGGATGTTGAGCTTTAACACATCCTGCTCGTTCAGGTCCTCGTCGACCGCAATCATCTTGTTGCGGATGACGTTGCCCTCCATCACTATCGTGGCAAGAATCTGTTCCGCATTCATGCGCGAAATCTGTAAGAACTTCAAACGGTTGCCCTTCACCTTGGGCGCGGAAATCATCGTCGCGTAGTTGGTGTTGTTCGCAAGGAGCTTCACCACCTGCTTCAAGAGGTCCTCAAGCCGCTCCTGGCGCTCCAAAAGGACATCCTTCATCTCGTCGACTTCCGCCCGCTTTTCCTCCAGCATCGCGTCGACATAAACGCGGTACCCTAAATCCGAAGGAACACGGCCCGCGGAGGTGTGCGGCTGCAGGATTAAGCCCATTTCCTCAAGATCCGCCATTTCGTTACGAATCGTGGCCGAGCTTAAGTTCAGGTCGGTCTCCTTCGAGATCGTCCGGCTTCCCACCGGCTCGCCCGTCTGTAAGTAATTGCGGACGATGGCGGTTAAGATCTTCATCTTGCGGTCGTCTAACTGCATTTGCTGTCCTTTACAAGCTGTTAGCACTCATTCTTGACGAGTGCTAATCCTTCCATATCATAATTTAGCACTCGCAGGGGTCCTTGTCAATGCCAAATCGGGATTAATTAAGGAAATAATTCTAAACTCTTTCTAAAGTGTTCGAAGCGGCACCTTGCAGTGCCGCTCCGTCACATAAAGAAAATGGTAGGTGTGCGTTGGCTTCGCCAACGGGTAACGTTAGCTTATACCCAGTTAACTTTGCCTGTCTCAATATCATAAACAGCCGCGACAACTCTTGTGCCCAGATGTTTGATGATCTCGTCCGCCTTAATCTGGTCTGCCATCGCAATTGCGTTGACACGTGCCACATCGTTGACCGCTGCGCCGTCAGATACGGAAGGCTTAATCTTCTTGACGATGGCTTCAATGTTCTCCGGCAGGTCGCCGCCCTGGCATGCAGCCGTGACTGCGCCGCAGCTTGTGTGTCCTAAGACAACCACAATCGGGCTGCCTAAGTGCTCCGCACCGTACTCGATGGAGCCCAAAACCACCTCGTCGACAACGTTACCGGCATTGCGGATAACGAAGATGTCGCCCAGCTTCATGTCGAAATAGATTTCCGGAGCCACGCGGCTGTCTGCGCAGCAAAGAACGATTGCGAACGGCTGCTGGCCGCCGGTCAGAGCTGCACGGACTTCCGGATAGTTGTCTTTTGCCGAAAGTGCACCCGAGGTGAAACGCTCGTTGCCTTCCTTTAAGAGCTGCAGAGCCTCATCTGCACTGGTCAGTTTTACTGCGGGATCGTGTAAATTCATATTTCTTCTCCTTTCGCCGCGGTGCCGCATAGTTTCCGGTTTTCTTGCGGCACCTCCATATGTTGAATAGTTGCAGTACCCCTATATAGGTCGTAAATTGGTAAACTACTTCTTCGCCTCCTGCGTGTTTTTCTTCAGCAGAATCAGGATTGCCGGAACAAAGAATGTCACGACCAACCCCAGGCAGAAGCCGTTGTTGTACAGGTTCATCCAGCCGTGCAGCACACCGGTGTTGGGTACAAGGATGGAATGCGTCATGCCTGCCAAAAATCCGATCAAAGGTCCGTGCTTATACACCACCTGTGCCATGCCGCAGCCGAAGATTGCCGCAATCAGCATGTTCTTCGAGCCCACATAAGCCATTGCGGTCTCTAAGACCGGTGCGCCAATCATCAGTGCCTTGATGGCGGTAAGCACGAAGCTTGTGCAGTAGACACCCGCCATGATGGGAGCCATCGTACGGATGGAGATGCCGTTCGAGGCAAAACCGACAACCGTGAACAGACACGCGTATAACGGTCCGTGCGCCGTTGCGGTCGTGGTCAGCGCCCAGTACAGAAGGCAGCCGAAGCCACAGATTGCCATGTTGACCAGGGTTGCGCCGAAGCCGAACTGCTCAACCGCACTGCCCGCATACTTCTTTGTCACAATCGTATCGATGTGACCGTGCTCCCTTACCGCAATCAACAGACCGATAATCAGCATATAAACGAGTAATACCGCAATGCAGGCAACCAGCTTTCCGTTTGCGATGTCCGGATAATCATGGAAGGGTCCGCTTGATGCGTGTCCCAATCCGATGACCTTCATCACGGCATACAGGAAGAAACCCACAAGTCCCGCCGCGAAGCCGGCGTTATAAAGGGTTAAGCCCGTGTGCTTCTCGGGAAGGAATCCGGCGAAAACAGCTACCATGTAGCCGCAGATTAATCCGATGATGATTGCCAGAATGAATCCCGGGACCGAGAAGGCTCCCGCCTCACCCATCGTTTCATTGGCCTTGCCGCCAAACCTGATGTAGAAGGTTGCGATACTCACAAACGGGGAAAGCGCTGCCGAAAACCAGCCCAATCCCGTCACGGTATTGACCTTCTTCTTGTTGACCAATGCGTGAATGATGACGCCGAAGAACAAAGGCCATACGTTCCAAAGTGTTTTACCGCAGAATCCGAAGCCGAAAACCATAAAGGCCGCGGCGATGGAACCGCCGTTAATCGTTGTCCTGGTGAGCAGGTAGCTCAGCATGACGAAGATTAAGAGAATTCCGGCATTGATGAACGGCACGCCGATATACTCTCCCACCACGGCGAATGTGTTGAAATCCAGCAATCCGCTGCCGGTCTGTTGTAAGCGGAACCCTTCCGCGATGCCCGCCAGGGACGGGGTTAAGACAATGCCGATGATAATCGACACCAGTCCCAGTCCCATGAAGACAATGGCACGCAGTACGTTTCCGACCGGCATGAGTTCCATTTTTTCATTTGTACTCATTGCATCCTCCTTGCGTAAAGTGCGCTTCTTAGAGTGACACGATCATGACATAGGCGATCGCGATCAGTAATCCGGTTGCAAAAATAATCAGGGCATACGCCATGGTCTGGCGCAGCATCGCCGAAAGGCCATAATGTGCATCCATCGGCGCATCTCCGAATTCGCCCACGCTTCGGTCAAACAGGTGATGGAAGAACGGAATATGGAAGCCTTCCTTCGCGCCCTTTGTGACGGCGGCAATCAGGCGATCAATCCAGGATTCCTTCCTGCCGCGTTCACGCAGCGCGTCCTCGATGTCGTCCAGAACGGGAATCCGCTCAATCGGTGTGACCGTACGGTTATCCTCGACCTTGTCCCAGGTCTCGATGGCGCTTTCGTCATATTCCTTCTTGAAGAACGCGAAGTTCTTTTGTCCGTCCACCTTGTGCTTCGGATACCATTCCTTGCTCTTCGCGATGAACTCATGCGCATTGGGCTTGCGCGGAATGTACCAGTTCGCAAATTTCCAGAAGACGTTGAATCCGATTCTGCCGATGACCTCCACGACGGAACCGATGGCGCGTGTCACGCAGGCACCGATGAACGGCAGGATGGTGACAACGAGCGGACGGTAGATTCTGTCTTCGATATCAATGAGCTTCGGCCAGGCATTGATGTAAACCTTGTTGCCGTTCTCGTCCCTTGACATCAGGCAGCCGCGTACAATAAACAGATAGATAATCGCACCGATGGTAAGCGATGCCACCGCGCCCTTGACGCACATCCACTGGAAGAAATGCACCTCGTGCGGATGTCCCGTCATATAGAAGAACTCATGCGCAAACTCGGAAATCGGAATCATGGTCTTGTAGACCGTCATGCCGAAGAACGGCAGAATCAGCGAGCAAAGCGTTAAGGTAACGGCGCTTGCCTTGTTCATGTACTTGCCGTTCGAGGCGTCCATCTTGTCCTGTTTGTACGGGTTCTTCTCCCAGAACACGCAGATATAAATCTTGGTCATGTACGCCGTCGTCAGACCGCCGGTCAGGGTGAAGATACTCTCCACAATCCGGAAGACCTGTGCCGCAAACTCGTAGTCGTGGTAGGTCCAGATGCGTTCCACGATGGATTCGTGGATGAGTGTCTTACTCACATAACCGCTCCAGAACGGCATACCGATGATTGCAAGCACGCCCATGCCGAAGATGAACTTTAAAAGCGGCTTGCGGTAACCGAACCCGCGGACTTCGTTTAAGTCAAGCTGATGCAGGTTCATGTAAACGACACCCGCCGCCATGAAGAGCACAAGCTTGATGAGCGAGTGGTTCATCATGTGCAGGATGGCACCCTGCTGCGCGTAGAAGTGATACTGCAGCGTTTCTTCCTGCGATGTCAGGATGCACTGCATCGCCGTCGCCGTCAAGATGAACCCGATCTGTGACATGGAGGAACATGCGAGTGTCCGTTTCAAGTCAACCGAGAACAGTGCCAGGAACGCGCCGCCGAACATCGTGATAACCGCAATGCCCAAAAGGACACAGCCCCAAATCCAGTCACCGAACAGCATGTGACAGGAAATAATCAGGATGCCGTAGACACCGGTCTTGGTCAGAACGCCGGACAAAAGGGCGGATGCCGGTGCCGGTGCCACGGGGTGGGCTTTCGGAAGCCAGACGTGTAAAGGGAACATACCGGACTTGCCGCCGAAGCCGACAATCATCAAGCCTGCCGCCCAGTACAGGGGACGCTTATCCGGCAGTGCCGCGCACAACTCCTTAATCTCATCAATCCGTAAGGTACCGATTGTACGGTACAGTAAGAAGATGCCCATTAAGGTCACAAGTCCGCCGAAGACATTTAAGAAGGTATATGTGTCCGACGCTCTCTGCGCACCCGGCTTCTCGTCATGGATGACCATGACGTAGGATGTGAACGCCATCACTTCGAAGAAGGTAAAGAGCGTTAACACATCGCCCGAGCAGAAGACCGCGACCGTCGCGCCTTCCGTCATTAACATAAAGAGATAATATCTGTTGCGGTTGTGGTAGTGCGCGAAGTACTCCGCGGAGAAAATCGTCGTGCACATCCACATGAGGGTCGTGACCACTGCATAGATGGCGCGGAATCCGTCCGCCTCAAAGAGCAGTCCGTCGTGACCCCAAAATGGCACGCTGAAGTACTGCGTTCCCTGTTGCACCACCGTGTACGCCAAAAGGATTGCCGCAAGAAATTCCACGCCGGTCACAACATCCGCAAACAGGTTTCTTGTCTGTTTGTTCTTCCGTCCGATCAGATAACTGCAAATCGATGCGACCATCGGCCAGAATGCCAAAAACGGTAAAATATAACTGGTCATGCCAAGGCCTCCTTTCACATCACCGCCAGGCTCGTAATCGGCTGAACCAGAACGCCGAAGACGATGATGGCGATTGCGAGGATGGTCAGCGGTACCGTCATGTAGCGATTCGGGTCGCTGACTCCTTTGTTTGCAGTTTCCGTATCAAATCCTTCGCCCGGAATAAACGCGTTCACGCAGATGCTGAACAGGTAAATCGCCGTCAGCAGCGCGGAAATCGCAAGGATGATGAGCCCGAAGGCCGCAAGCGCGTTGGATCCGCTCTTAAAGGCAGCCACCGAGAGGAACCACTTGCTGAAGAATCCCGGTAAGGGCGGTATTCCGACCAGCCCGAAGGACGCAATGGTAAACACGGTCATCGTTACCGGCATGGCACGGCCGATGCCCTTTAACTCCCACACATATTCCCTGTGGGTCTTGTACAGGATGGCGCCTGCGCAAAGGAACAGTGTAATCTTGACGATTGCGTGCCCGAAGAGCTGCATCATGCCGCCCACGTATCCGTCCTGACTCATTAAAGCCAGGCCGAAGAGAATATAGGACAACTGCGAAATCGTCGAGTACGCCAGCCTGCGTTTTAAGTGCTTCATCATCAGGGCCATCGCGGATCCGTAAAGAATCGTCACGAGCGTCGCACTGATTGCGATGTACTGCGCTGTCGTTCCGTTCAAAAGATCCGGCCCGATGGAGAAGTAGGTCACTCTCGCCACCGCGAAGACACCCGCCTTGACGACCGCCACCGCGTGAAGCAGGGCGGAAACCGGTGTGGGCGCAACACTTGCGACCGGCAGCCACGCATGAAACGGCATAACCGCACTCTTGACACCGAAGCCGAAGAAGGAAAGCAGGTACGCAAGCTGAATGGCAACCGCACCGTGCGCGACACCGGAAAGTACCCCGCCGTAGACAAACTCGGTCGTGCCCGCCGTAAAGGCGATGATTGCGATGCCCATTAAGGCAACGGTCGCACCGGAAACCGAGAAGATGAGGTACACCCTTGCCGCTGTCTTCGACTGTATGCTCTCATCGTGGATGACGAGCGGCACCGTAATAAAGGTTAACAGTTCATAGAATAAATACAGTGTAATCAAATTCCCCGCAAAGCTGATCCCCATCATGATGCCGAACGCCATCGTATAAAATGCGAAGAATCTGTTCTCCCCTCCCTCATGCGTCATGTACTCGTACGCATAGAAGATGCAGAGAATCCATAGTATGGCAACCATCGATGCAAACATCGCGCCCAAAGAATCAATGCGGAACATCACGGGCGAGCCCGGAACCAGCGGTAACAGGCTTAAGGTAAGGCCTCTTCCGATTACGGACAGCAACAGGACGATTGCGGCATTGATGATTACGGCCGCAGACACGAAACGCTCTCTTGCCGCGCGTTCCTTAAAGTCTGCCTTAAGGATATAGAGGCCTGCCACTATGGGAAGTATAACCGGTACTATCATTAGAATACTCATATTCAGATACCCCTTATCCTAAATCAAACCAATGGTTACAGCGATGCCGGTAAAGGCATTGATTAAAGGTTGCGCAAAGATTCCGACACCCACCGCCAGTACGGTTAAGACCACCATCGGCACGGTCATGTAGGCATTATTCTCCGTCTTCTGGAAGGTCTCGTACGGGTAATTATCGCCCGGGAAGAAGGCCTTCGCCATGATGGTGAGCAGGTAACCGGCGGTTAAAAACGCCGAGGTCAAAAGCACGGCGGGTCCCAGGTAAGAGAAGAATCCCAGGTCCTGCTGCAGGGCACCCATTGCCAGGTACCACTTGCTCTCAAAGCCGGATGTCGGCGGAATTCCGATCAGGGCGATGGAGGCAAGCGTAAAGCACCACATCGTAACGGGCATTTCCTTGCCAATCCCCTTCAATTCCGTTACATAGGTCTTGTGCCGTTTATAGATGACAGACCCCGCGCTTAAGAACAGGACGTTCTTGATCAGCGCGTGTGCCACCATGTGTAACAGTGCACCGATGAATCCCAGCTTGCTCATGGTCATTAATCCGAAGAGCACGTAGGAGACCTGTGACACCGAGGAGTATGCCAGGCGCTTCTTAAAGAGCTTTTCCTTAAACGCCAGCATTGATCCCATAAATACGGTGTAAAGCGTGAGGCTTAAGAGCACGTACTGAACCCAGGTGCCTTTTAAGAAGTCCACACCCACCATGTAGTACATCACGCGGACGATCGCCAAAACACCCATCTTGGTGATGACACCGGATAATACCGCCGATGCGGGTGCCGGCGCCACCGGGTGCGCATTCGGAAGCCACGCGTGCAGCGGGAACATACCCGCTTTACAGCCGAATCCGATGATGGTCAAAAGAACCATAATCTGGAACAGCAACATGTGATTCGCAACCTTGTCCAGTATCAGTGTTCCGCCCGCCACGAAATTCGTCGTCTCGCAGTTGTCATACAGGAAGAAGAATCCCGCAAGGGCGATCGTCGCACCGACAAAGGAATAGGTTAAGTATTTTTTTCCGGCCTTGATCGACTGCTCCGCCATGGAATGCATGACCAAAGGGAAGGTAATCAGGGTCATCATCTCGTAGAACAGATACAGTGTCTGGAGATTCGCCGAGTAGCTGATTCCCACCAATACACCGACCGTCGCCACAAAGAAGGTGAAGTAGCGTTCTTCCATTCCCTCGTGCTTGACATACTCAAAGGAATAGAAGGTTGCCGTTACCCACAAAAGCGAGGCGATGATGGACACTAATCGGCTCATTCCGTCAATCTGCAACGAGATGTCGACGACGCGGTTTAAGCGCAACACCGTCATGAAGGTTCCGTCCGGCTGCACCGCAGCATTGTAGAGCACCACCAGGAAATTGATGATGACCACAGCACTGACATAGAGTTCGCGCGTCTTCCTGTCATGCAGCTTTAAGGGCTGCACCAGTACCCCCATGATGAGCGGGAATATGACCGGAAAGAGTAAGGCGATATTCATACAATCCTCTCCTTTAACCGTTTCAAACTCTCATCATCAGTGTCCGATAGCCGAAAGCATTGCAATGCCGTCATGCAGGAAATCCGAAACAGGTCCCGCGTATACGCCGAAGATTACGACGCCGACAGCCAACAGAATCAAAGGTAACAGGTCTTTTACGGGGCGTTCCTTGCTGCCCAAAGGATCCGTAATCTCTTTTGCCTCCTGGCCGAAGAACGCACGGATGACCACCGGCAGGTAGTACAGCGCATTCAGCAGCGCGGAGATGGAAAGCGGAATCAGTAACCAGTAGTTCTTCGAATCCACGATGGATGTCGCGAAGTTCCACTTGCTGTTGAAGCCTACGAAGAGCGGAATACCGATCATGGACAGACCGCCGATCGTGAACAGCGCCATCGTGATGGGCATGAGCTTGCCTAAGCCTCCCATCTTGGTCAGGTCACGGTTGTGTGTCTGCTCGATGATGGAGCCGGCGACCAGGAACAGGCCGGACTTCGTGACGGCGTGCGCCAGGATGTGGAACAGTGCCGCGAAAAGCCCGAGCTCCGAACCGATGCCGATGCCCATGAAAATGTAACCCATCTGTGCGACCGAGGAGTAAGCGATCATGCGCTTGATGTCCGTCTGCATGATTGCGAGCACGGAGCCGCAGATCATTGCGATGACACCGACCACCATAACCACGTTCAACAGATAGCGCATACCGGAATTCGCGATGATGTCAAAGCCGACACCGCCGAAGACCATCTTCATATAGAAGACGATGTATGCTTTTAAGACGAGCGAGGACAGAATTGCGGATGAAGGCGAGGGTGCCGTGCCGTGTGCGTCCGGCAGCCAGATGTGGCAGGGGAAGAGTGCCGCCTTAAATGCCACACCGCCTGTGATTAATGCAAATGCCCAGAGTACATACGCGCTCTTGCCTGCCATGAAGCCCGCGCTCTGTACCGCCGCGGCGATGCCGCCGATGGCAAGAGAACCGGTTGCCACATACAGAATGACCATGCCCATCAGCACCAGGGAAGACCCCAGGATGGACAGGGATAAGTACTTCAAACCCGCGTGTACGTTTTCCGTCTGATTCTTGACAATAACGATACCCGCCGCCGCGAACGATGAAAGCTCGATGGAAACGAATACGCCCAAAAGGCTTTCAAAGAATACAACCGCGTTCAGCGTTCCCAACAACGCCAGTACCAGTCCGTAGAACATCGGAATCTTCTCCTGTTCCACGTCGTGTGAAATCATGCTCATCGATGCCCATACAATCAGGAAGCCGATGATACCGAAAATGCATGCCATGAAGCACTCGATATAACCGATCCGGATTGTCTGTCCGATGATGCTCGTGACCTGTTCTCCGCCGGACTTCACGCCCATGGTCATGGCCACGGCAAGACAGGCATCAACCGCTGTGACAGCAAGTCCGATCAGTCTTGCTGTCTTGTCGTTCTTGCAGACCCATGCGGCGACTGCTCCGACCAGAAGTAACACAATAATGGCGATTCCCATAGTTAACTCCTCTCTTTCCCTTTCCTACAGTTGCGTTTCAATCTATTTACAGTATTTCAACACCCTTTGTCAGCATATTGAATACAATAAAGCCGCCGACACCCAGAGCGATATTGATTGCGGAGAAACAGCCGATCGAAAGCGCATAGTTCGACGCGTTTCCCGCAGGTTCCAAGATGTCCTCCGATTCGCCCTTTGAGAAAATCCTGAGCGCAACCGGCAGGTAATACAAGGCATTCAGGCAGGAGCTCAATGCCAGTGCCACCAAGAAGATGAATCCCTGCGAATTCATTGCCAGATATACCTTGGACGTGAATCCGCCGAAGAACGGAACGCCGATCATCGAGCATGTCCCGATGATAAACCCGATGCCTGCCCACTTGTTGCGGCGGCCGGCGCCCGTCATGTCCGAAATCAGCTTGCTGTGTCCGCTTGCCTCAATCAGACCCCCTGCCGAGCTGAACAGCAACGGCTTCGTGAATGCGTGGACAATCATGTGGAAGAAGGCCGCGGCAAGTGCCGCCCAGGTTCCCACGCCGATCCCCGCATAGATGTAGCCGATCTGTGCGACCGAGGAATAGGCAATCATCCTCTTTAAGTTCTTCTCTTTCATCGCCATGATGCTTCCGATTATCATGCCGGCGATGCCTAAGACAAACACGATGTTTAAGATGCCCATCGAACGGATTGTTTCAATGCCGAACACACGGTAGTAAATCTTGACCAGTAAAACAATGTAGCCCTTGACCACAACGCCCGACAGGATGGACGAGGAAGCGGTCGTTGCGGTTCCGTGCGCGTCCGGCAGCCAGACATGGAAGGGGAACATCGCACTCTTGACGCCCAAAGACACCGTCATCAGGATGGCTGCCGCAAGCAGCGGCCAGTGATAGGTGCCGGACACCACCAACCCGCTTACCGCTTCCGATAAAGCGGGTATTAAGAGGTGTCCCGTAATGGCATACAGTAAGGCAATCGATATCAAGAACAGGCCGGAGGCCAAAAGGCTCATGATCAGATATTTGATTGTTGCCTTTAAGGTCTCTCCGCTTTCCTTTACCATGACGATACCGCAGCTTGCCACGGTGTTAATCTCGATGAAGACATACGCCGTGAAGATATCGTTGGTATAGATGAGTGCCAGAAGCGAAAGCAGCAGTAACAGGAGGAGGGAATAATAACAATGCTGCTTGCAGCTCTGCACGTCATCGCGGATCCCGCTCTTTCCGCCGATGATGGACAGGAACAATACGGTTGAGAATACAAATGCCAGCACACTTTCCATTAACCCGAAGCGCAACTCATTGCCCCAGGGCGAGGGGAAGTGTCCCAACAGGTAGGTGGTCGTGCCGCCGCCCGTTGAAAAATACGGAATCAGCAGGAAGGACAGTACCGCAACCGCCGCCATGATGAGCTGCGTAATGATATACGCCAGCTTCTGCTTGCGGTTGAGTAACAGGGTAACGACCGACCCGATCATCGCTAAAAGAATGGTAATGAAGGGTATGTTGTTCATTTCTCTCCTTTCAGTAAGTATTTCAGTGCGGTCCAGTCAACGTCCAACGAATTGTATTGCTGATACCAGCGGAGCGCCAGTGCCAGGGCAAATGCCGTTGTGGACACCGCAACGACAATGCCGGTCAGCACGAGTCCTGCCGGAATCGGGTTGATGTAGAGCGACGCGTCCGTCACCCCGTCTCTGATAATCGGGCTCATCCTGCCCGCGACATAGCCTTTTGCCGCGAGGAACAGGAAGACCGATGTATCCATGATGTTCATGCCGATGATCTTCTTGATCAGGTTTCTCTGAATGAGCAGCGTTAAAAACCCGATAACGAAGAGGAGCATCGCCGCTAATTCATAGTAGTTGGTAAACAGATTTCCCATACGTTCACGCCCCTCCTTTCATGCTTTCCATTTGGTGAACAGACTGTATAAGGTAAACATCGTGCAGGCTACCACAAGCCCGACGCAGATATTCAACGGGAAAATCAACCCGGCGCTGAAGATGCTTCCCGGTGTCCCGAGCGGAACCATGCTCTCCATGCCGTTTGCTCCGGTGAGAACCGAATAGCTCTTCAGGCCCATGTACACCAGCAGCGCAACGGATAAAATTCCGGTACAACGCGTGATTGTTGCAAACCGTTGCGTGTACTGTTCGCCGAAGGCCAGGTGGGCAAGAATCAGCGTGCCGCCTAAGATGGTTCCGCCGGAGAACCCGCCGCCCGGCGAAAGATGGCCGTTCAGCACGACGTAGATGCCGTAGAGCATCGCGAACGGAAACGCGATTCCGATCACGACTCGCGCCGGCAGCGAGCGAACGCCCTGCTGCAAATCCTCCTCTTCCAGCGCCCGCGCCTCATCGTTCTTGCGTCTGGACTGCTGTAATAAGAAGATGACCGTCACCGTCGCGGTAAACAGCACAATCGATTCCCCGAGGGTATCAAACGCACGGTAGTCTAAAATCATGCCGGCCACCGTGTTTACCGCACCGGTATCGGTTAAGCCTTCCTCTAAGTACCTGCGGCTCACTTCGTTGAGTGCCGGGTTTTCGGCGCTGCCAAAACGCGGCAAGAACGCGACCGTCACCAGTAAGATGATTGCCAGAAGCACGCCGCAGACTGCGGCAATCAGGCGATAGCCGGCACCCAGCGTGCGCACAAAGGTGCGCTCCGTCATGGGACCTTCCTCCGTCACGGTCTCTTTTTCTTTCGGCTGCGCGGTTACGGCTGCCGGTGCCGCAGGCGGCGCGTCGGACGCGTGCAGCGCTTCGTAAGCGGAGGAGCGCAGTTCCTCATGCGCTTCTTCGTGCGCTTCCTCATGCGCGTCGCAGTGTGCGTCGCCGTGGTCATCATGCCCGTGGTCGTCGTGACCGTGTCCGTGGTCGTCTTTTTTCGGCGGGTACACAACCTCTGCCGGGATGTCCGGCGAGTTTGCGCTGACCCAGTCCGAAAAGGAAGTTAATGTTTTTTTACCTTCTTCAGATATTATGCTCATCCCGATCGGCCTCCCCGTCCTCTTTTAATGCGTTGACTTTTTTCAGGGCCAAAATAAACAGCAGTGTCGTGATGCCGCAGCCGACCGCCGCCTCCGTGATCGCAAGATCCGGTGACTCCAGGGAAAGCCACAGCACCGCCATGATTGCGGAGTAGGACATAAATACAACCACGGCATTCACCAGGCGCTTAATAAAGAAAATACTGATTGCGCAGGCGATGAGGAATAGCAACAGCATGATTTCAAAAAATGTCATGGCAGCTCCTCCACTTTACATTCATCCTCCAGGTTCTCGTTCGTTTCGACTTCAATCTTGCTGACCAGATGGCTTGCCACGGGATTGGTCAGCCAGATAAAGCAGGCGATGACCGCCAGCTTGATGATGGGGCCGGGGCTCGACGAAAAAAACATCAGCCCCACGCAGACAAACAGTGCCGCAAGGGAGTCACACTTCGCCGCGACGTGAATCCGGTTTAGCACATAGCGGAACCGGAAGAGTCCGATGGTGGCCACGCCGAAGATGAACAGGCCGGTAAAAATGAAGACGCTTCCGACAATCAGCTTAAACAGTTCCATCGGTTTCCTCCTTTTCTTTTCTTGCCGCTTTGGTCAGCATGTTCCGCGCCAGGCATACCACCGCGAGGAAGCTGAGCAAAACATATACCAGCGCAATGTCCATAAACTGGTTGTCATGCAGGTATGCGCCCATCAGCAGAATCAGAACCACGCCCTTGATGCTGATGATGTTCACCGCAACCAGCCGGTCTGTCATGCGCGGGCCCAGGGCGGCGCGCAGCAGACAGAAGATAATCGTGATGGACAAAAATATCATGGAAATGATTAAGATTAAATCCGTCATATTCATCACAGTCCCTTCTCCATATTAATCAGCTTGTTTTCGAGTGACGAATTCTCCAGACTCTTCCGCGCGCGCTCATCGATTGCGTGCACATAAACACAGTTGTCGCCCACATCCACCGTAATGGTGCCGGGGGTCAGTGTGATTGAGTTTGCAAGCGCAACGCGGCCGACGCTCGTTTTTAAGGGCGTCTTGTGTTTTACAATCGCGGGCCGGATGCTCTCGTTGGGTTTGTCGGATAAAACCAGGGCAATCATGTGGATGTTCGCGATGCACATCTCGATAATCAGATTGATAACAAATCCGATGAATGCCGGAATTCTTGCCGCGAACTGTCCGTCACGCTTCAGGCTCCATCCGCCGAACCTGGAAAGAAACCATGTCAGTATGAGGACCGCAATCACGCCCGTGATGATGACATCCGCCGTAATCCGTTCATTGAACACCAGCCATAATAAAAACAGCAGTATCGGCATATCCCTCGCCTCCTTTGGAAAGTAACTTAGTGGTGACTTTCTTCGTGTTCCTCTTCGTGGGTTTCCTCATGGCTCTCTTCGTGCTCCGAACCATGTTCATCGTGGCTCTCGCCATGTTCATCGCCATGGCCTTCACCATGCTCTTCTCCGTGATGTCCGGGGCCATGTCCGTGATTCACATCCGCCACGGCGGCAAAAAGAATTGTCAGAACCAATCCCATGGCGGCTGCAAAATAAATCAGTTTCCTTGCCATCTTCATCCTCCGTGTTCATCATCCGTTGTCTGGTTGATATATTCCCTCATCGCCTGCATGTTGACGATGCTGATCTTGTTGCGGCCGGTGACGACCAGTCCGTTATCCTTTAAGATGCTGATGTTGCGCGTGATTGCTTCCCTGGTTGTTCCGAGCATCTCCGCAAGTTCCTCATGACTGACACTGATGCTGGTCGTCTTCCTGATGTTGCAAAGCCGCAACAGATAAATCGAAAGTCTCTGGCTGATGTCTTTTTCCATCCGGGCGCCCATCCCGATTGCCATGGCGGCCATCTGGTCCGAAAGCAGGTCAATCGTGAAGCGTTTTAACTCCCGAACGGACTCCAGCAGTTCAAACCAGTTGTCGCGCGGGATAAACCACACCTCGCTTGCCTTTCTGGCGTACAGCTCGGGATTGATCGGGGCAATCTCTTTTAAGAACGGCACCGTCAGAAACATGGTTTCAAATTCACGAGCCTCTAAGATTGTGCGCCTTCGCCCGCTGCTGTGACAGCTTAAAAGTGCAATATCACCGTCATAGACCCAGTAATACCCCGGCGTTTTGTCCTGATACTCGCCGGCGTGAAACTGCCGTATGACGGTATAATTTCTGATTCTTTCCTGCTGTAGCTCGGATAGAGAACCCCAAAACGGAAATCCCTGATCTGGTAAAAACATAATCCTGAACTCCTCCACCCTTAATTGTCAGTTTATAGTTTCTTTATTTTTTCTTCAGTGATTTTAATCACATAAGCTAAAAAATTTTAGAAATTTTATATTTTTTTGTTCAGCTCCTACAAAAAAGTCGCCCCGGCAGCATAAGACCACCTAATAGAGCGACAACCTGATTTTACTAAATTTTTAGAAATAAGTCCAGTGTTGTACTGCGTGTCCTGTTTTGAAAGATATTTTTGAATTATAAAAGGACAGCTGCGGCTGTCCTTTTACAGAAGGAAAGTTCTATGTCGGTGGAACCGGCAAATCTCAGAGGTATCCACCGCTTGGCAACAAATGATTGAATTTGGGGACCGCAGCGTCGCGAACCACGGTCCCCGCTCCGATTGGATAAATTGAATGAGGAGCATGAAGGTACTCGTTCATGGTGCTTGAAGTGTAGCAGTTTCTCCAATCTTGTAACAAATAATATCAGACTTAGCGTTCCATTAGTGTTCCCCGCTGCAAACGCGGAACGATAAGGGTTTCACCGGTTCGGGAACACTTTTGGAACGGACACTTTTGTAACTTTTGTAATTAAGATAATTTATCGTTCAATATGACATCGGAATACTGCATGAAAATCTTATTGGTAGATGACGAACCGGTTGCTCTTGAAGCAATGACAAGAAATCTCCGGAAGGTGCTCGGAGAAGAAGCGCTTATCCTGACCGCGGAAAACGGTCAGGATGCTTTGAACCTGCTCAAAAAAACTTCCGTCAGTGTTGTTTTCATGGATATTGTTATGCCCGGTATGAACGGGCTTGATGCCGCAAGGACCATAAAAAAACTTTATCCGACAACCAACGTCATCATCTGCACGGCGCACGAACACTATGCGTTCCGGGCATGGGATCTTTTTATCAGCGGTTATCTGTTAAAGCCTGTAAGCGTTGAGCGTTTGAAAACCGCCCTGGATCACCTGCGCACTCCCGTTGTGGAGCGACTCACCGTAAATTGCTTTGGTTCCTTCGAAGTGTTTTTCCGCGGTGATGTCGTCACATTCCCCCGGCGGGGCGCCAAAGAGCTTTTTGCATATCTGGTCAATTGTTGCGGAAAAGGTGTCAGCAGCGGTGAGCTTTGCGATGTGCTGCGCGATGAGCCCGTGAATCCGGAGTTGAAAAAGGCGAGCGTCAGAAAATATGTGATGGCTTTACGCAAAACGTTTTCCGGTCTCGGTCTTGATGATGTTGTTTGTCACACACGGGACAACTACTACGTCAACACCAAGCGGCTGGACTGTGATCTGTACCGGTTTCTGGAAGGCGACGATTCCGCACGCAAGCTTTATGCCGGAGAATTCATGACACAATACAGTTGGGCGGAGAACACGATCGGTATTCTCGAAAATATGGCAATGTAAAGGGCGCGCATTGTCTTTCTATCTGCTATTCTTCTTCAGGATATGCCAGACATCCCTGTAGTTTTCATCGCGGCTGAAGGACAGCATCTTTTCGATGTCGTCACGAACCTGTGCGTCAATCAAAAGCTCCGTAAGATACGGTGCATATCTGGTCCCGCTTTCCGCAATCGCCTCCAGGAAAAAATCATCGAGAGAAATTCCTTTTTTGTAGCTGCGCCCGATCGCGTCCGTCGCGGCATCCAGGCTGTCAGCAAACGCAATGATTGAAATCACCGTCCGGTAGGGCGTGTGTTCCATGTCGAAATTCTCCGGATACCCTCCCGCGTTGTTGTACCACCGGTGGTGTCCGCGCACGACCTCCGCATAAGGACGTGTTTTCTCATAGCGGCTCAACAAATATGCGCCCATTTCCGGATGCGCGTGAATCATCTCCATATCCGTTTCAAACAGCCGCCTGCCGTATGTCATGATGGTATCCATTACAATCAGTTTTCCAAAATCATGACACAGTGCCGCATGATAAACAAAGTTCAGAATTTCTTCCTCGCCGCACTTTACATCCTCCATGTTGTTAAATCCGGGCATCCCGATGAACAGCGCCGGGTTTCTTTTCAACAGGTGCATGGTCAGGCACGCAGAAAAGTCCGCAACAGACAATGAGTGCACATAGGTCGGCGGATGGATTGCCGCCATCATGCTTAAGCCGAAAGCCTCAAAGCTCATTCCTCCCGGAACCTCGCGATAGGACTTTAGAATGTCCGTAAAGTATGAAATCAAAAACGGCATGCTGGTTGTCTTCGGCAGTCTGTGCATGTAGACAATCAAATCTTCGTACAGCTTTCGCAGCCACATTTGCTGTGACTGCGTCATGCATTTCTCATCCAGCGTTACGATGTATTCGTAAACCGTGTGCAGTGCACGCAGGTCGAGATGGAGCGAAAACTCTGTGGTGTCATACGACTCATACAAACACAGCAAAGCGCTTTGGTATTCCGCAAGATCCATTTCACCGTCCAGATAACCGTTGCGAATGCGATACAGCTCCAGGTATTCCCTGCTTAAGAACGAATCAAAGTATTCCCTGTTTTCATCGACCATCGCAAGCATGCGCTTTGTGCAGGCATTGATTTCGTGAATCTGTTCTGGCGTACAACCTCTTTCGTTGTTGTGATCGGTAAGGCTGCTGATGTATTCCAGCGTTCGGAACGTATGGTATGTCCAGTCATAGGAAGGCGCCTGTTTTCTGTAGAACGGATTTTCCGCAAGCGCTAAGGCGCGCTTCATCTGATTCAATACGGCTTCCGTTGTTTCCCTGTTGTCGTTAACATCGTCTCCTTCAAACATTACGCGGATGTACCGCGCATTCACCAGCACAATCTCCTTCGACTTTTCATCCGCCAGTTTTTCAAAGCAGGATGGCTCCAGCATGGAAATCAGCCGCATCGCAGCGGCAAGTCCCTCATCGCGGTAACGGTACTGCGAGTCAAAGACCGGCGTGAACCGCTGCCTGATGTCCATCATGGAGTAGCATGCGACAACCACATCATCCAGCGCGCGGACAATGGCCACCGTGTCCTGTTTGAATTCCGCATCGCGCAGCAAACGGACGGACTGGTGGTAAAACAACGGCAGGTCAAGACTCTCTAAGCTGAATGCATTGACCAGCTTTCCGGAAAAGCTGCGAATGCGTTCGATTGCCTCTTTGGATAACGGACGGGCAGAGTTAATCTCCGGAAAGTACCAGGTGTCCAGTGCGTCCGTGTTGATGCGTGAAAGCTTTCCGATGTGCCTGAAGTTACGAAGCAACGTCGTGCGGTAGGAGTCCGCACTTTCGATTTTTTTAATCGAAGGAGAAGACAGCGTCTTAATCCATGATATGTACTTTACACAACGCGACAAATCTACTGTCGCACTCTCGTCAAGCGGTTCCCTGTTCTTTTGTTCCATCTGTAACACGCGAAGGATTGTCCTTCGCTCATTCACCCCAAGCAATTAATTATATCGTATTCTCCGTTCCATTTCCGTTCCGAAACGATGTAAAAGTTTATAGAAATGTTATAAACACGGTCTTTTGCTAATATGCCTTTAACAATTATACCCTATGATAATTATCAGAGGGAAGCGTCTGTAAACAGCGAGGGTTTGGCCATGAAGAAACAGACGATGAACGGGATTTGTGTATGCTTTTTGGGCTTTTCTTTTCTCTTCGGCATGACCGGTTTAAGGGCGATTGCCGCGGAACCGGTTGCGGTCGAAAGTGTTCTTCTGCAGGACATCAACAATGTCCGCGCGCTTCACGGACTACAGCCTCTGTCTTTAGACGATACGCTTAATGCCGGTGCGCATGTCCGTGCCGGAGAAATCATGTCGTGCTTCAGCCATACCAGACCGGACGGAACGCCATGGTATACGGTTGATTCCAATCACATCTACGGAGAAACGCTCGGGCGGGGATATACCCGCACGGCGGACGGTGCCCACAACATTGTTTCCATGTGGATGAACTCCCCTTCACATGCCTCACTCCTGTTACAGCATGATTACCGCACCGTTGGTTTTGCTGTCCGCCAAAGCGCTTCGGGCAGTTGCTACTGGGCGGCGGAGCTGGGGTATTAAACCTCTGTACCTCGTCGCTTTTATAGAAAAAGCAGAACTTTGTTCCGCAAAACCAATTCGGGGGAAGCAGTTTATACGGCAGTAAAAAAGGAAACATTAAATGCATCAAAGTTCTGCTTTTCTTCAGATAAGTAGTATTTAAAGACTGTGCTCATTAATGTATTTCGTTACAGTCTCCTCGCCGGAGCCGGCAATCTGTGCCGCTGTTTCCAACTGCCCCGCAAGTGATGCGCATAATGCCTGTATTGAAAGACATTTGTCGTAGTCATTGTCTATTGTCCGGCTTAACCGCAGGAATTCATCGATGCGGTCGAAGCCCCTGCAAAGCGGTGTGCGAAACTCCAGGTTTCTCTCCACCTGTAATTCAATTTCCTGCGTTTGAATCGTCCCGTCCATGCTGCCACCTCTTCCATCAGGTATCAGAAGGATTGTTTCATACATTGCTGTTTTCCAACTCTTTTATATAATTTGACGCTTCGGATTCCACCGCGCGGAGATTGTTTGCCGCGTTCGTCAGGCAGTCTGCAAGCATCCCATATGCCGCCTGTATCGTAGCGTAACGACTGCCATCATCATTCGCGGCTCTCCTGACCTGATCCAGTGCCATGTTCAGCTTTCCGAAACACTTGTCAATTCCCACTCTTGTGTCCGCACTCCTTGCAAGACTGCGCTCAATTTCCTGCATCCTTTTTGTCTTATCCATATAATCTCCAAAACCGGTTCGCTGATTGACAGAAAGAACTGTTATCTCAATTAAATTAACACATCATGCGTAACAAAAGTGTAACAAAAGTATTGCATAAAAAGCGTTCCAAGAGTGTTCCCACAGAACACCCCCGGAACGCTTATGGGGAAATACTCCCGGATCTGTTGTTGCCGGTTTATTTCTTCTTTGCGCCGTTGACCAGGTCCTTTAACCCCTTGCCTGCCTTGAACTTCGGCACCTTTGCTGCCGGAATCTTGATCTTGGCGCCGGTCTGAGGATTCTGTCCGTTTCTGGCAGCACGCTTACCCACTTTAAATGTGCCAAAGCCCACAAGCGATACTTCACCGCCCTTCTTCAGGGTTTTCCCGGTGACATCAATGAACGCCTTCAGGCATGCCTCCGTTTCCTTTTTGGAGAGCCCCGTCTCCTTTGCCATTGCGTCGATCAGTTCCTGTCTGTTCATACCTCAATACCTCCTTAAAATGATTGTTTTTTCAGGCATTCGCCTGCAGGTTTCATTATAGCAAGGGTTTTTGATGCTGTCATCATCTTGTGTGTTGCGTTATTGAGAGTATAACGGCATTACGCTAATCAGTGTCGCCTGTGTCTCCTCCCCGGAACGCATATCTTTTAAGATGAACTTCTTGTTCAACAAAAGATGAAGGAACAAGTCTTCCCGAAAGTCGTCCGGAAGCATGCCGTATTTTTTTATCATGCCGATTGTTTCTTTGTGAATGTGATTCGATATGTCCCTGAAGATATTCAGGTCACAGGAATATGTTCTTGACCCTTCCGAATCAGTGATGTTATGGATTGTGTAGTTTTTGCACTTTAAGAAGTCCTTGTAGAAGTTTTCATCTGCAAAATTATCGCTGCGCCCGTTCTTCTCCGTGAAGACAACGTCCTCAAGGTCATTGGTTCTGAATGTTAATTCCATGCCGACATACATCTGTTAACAACCTCCAATCCCCGTGTTTACAAAAGTATAGCGCATCCACCGTAACAAAAACGTAACAGGCCATTACGGTTCCAGAATTACCTCCCCTGCTCCCTCCCAGAACTTCGGTGTGTCTATGCGGACATATTTCCCCGGATAATTACGGGTCAGGCCAATCGCTATGAGGGACAGGATAATTAAAAAAACAGCAATAACAATCGTAGTTGCCGTATGCTTTTTCCTCAAATCCTCCCGGATGGATTTTTCTTTCTGTTGCGCACCCTTGACAGGGCATCCGCAATATTCGCAGAAGCTGAGCTTTTCGTCCTCCACAGGACAACCGCAGCTGTAGCAAACAGGTTGTTTCAGGGGGTGCCAGTGTTTTGTGTCCCCGCAACGCGGGCAGATGACCGCCTCTTCCCGTATTTGTTTTCCGCATATCTTGCAGATTACCGTTGCCATCCGTTACCGCTTTTTCTATTCCGCATACACAATGATTTCTTTTGCACCAAAAATATGCTGATTTAATTATCAAATAGAAAGCGTTCCAATAGCGTTCTATGTGGGACGCAAGCGGAACGCTTTTTGTTGCGTACTGTTTGGATCGTATTAGCGAAATGTTGTCAAGATTCCGTCGCAGATAAAACACTCTTCGCCATGCCGCACAGCGTCATATTGCTGTAGGGTCTGTCAAGAAAGCCCTTGACTCCTGCCTTCTTCCCTTCATCCATAATCTTTTCCGTCAATTCGGAAGACATCAGAATCACCGGGATATCATAGCCCTTCATGAACAGATACTCTGCAAACTCCAAGCCTGTAACATCCGGCATGATATGATCTGTTATGACCAGATCGATCTCATCACGGGTGGCAAGGATTTCTATTCCCTGCTTTGCGCTGCTTGCGGGAATCACTTTGTAACCGCCCTGTTTTAACATTTCCCTTGATGCCTGCAGTAATACCGGTTCATCATCCACCAGCAAAATTGTTTCATTCATCTTTACGCCTCCAGTTCTTTTGGTTCCAGAATACATTTGCCACCTATACCGTAGCATATTCACCGTAACAAAAGCGTAACAATCCATTTCACTTCGGTATCTTTATCGTGACAACGGTTCCTTTTCCCGGGCTGCTCTCAACCTCGAGCGTTCCGTTTGATATCTGCTCAATTCTGGCACGCGCATTTGCGATTCCCACATGGATATGATCGCCCTGCAAAACATCTTCCGTATCCCTGTGTTCTTTCACCCCGCCTTGTTTCAATATTTCCGTATCAAACCCGACACCATCGTCCTCAATGATGACCTCATATGTGTTATCCGTTTCCCTTGTTCTGATAACAAGCGTTCCGGGCTGCATCTTTTTTCTGATGCCGTGCCGAATCGCATTCTCCGCAAGCGGCTGTACCGTTAAGGGTGGTAGTTTGAAGTCTGTAACCGGCGTATCAATGATGATGTTTAAATCATTCCGAAACCGACGTTTTTCGATTGAGAGATAGAACTGTGTGTGCTCCAGCTCTTTTCGGAACCACACCGGATCCGTTCTCTCCAGCGATTCAAAATTGCCCCGCAGATAATCAGAAAAATCACAGATTGCCTGTTTTGCCTCTTCCGTGTCCTCATCACATAAGCCATAAATTGTGTTCATCGTGTTGTAGATAAAGTGGGGTTGTATCTGGGACGCAAGAATATGCCGCTGCAGCTTATCCTCCCGTTCCGTCATGACGACAAACCTCAAAAACATCCAGTATGTCAAAAGCATCGAAATGCTCATTGCCGCGGAAACAGGTACCATGCCCGCCTCGCGTGACCACGATACAATCATCACGTGCACCGTGGTAATCAGTGTTAACACAAGCACGATTCCAAAAACCATTCTTAAGTGATGGATGCCTGACATTCGCAGATACTCATGCACATATCGCACAAAAAGATATATAACAACCGGAAAGGAGGCCAGTGTCACAATCGCGTACGCAAGAACCAGCCTGCCATGAAATACGCCGTGATCCGGTTCAATCATGTTCACCAGCATAATCTGTGCACAGCCCCAGAAAAACACAATAAAGACAGTCATCATGTTCCGGATTCGCGGCACCTTCACCACGCTCGGTGCGGCAATGATTAACAGGAGTACCTCCATTACAAGCAACGCACTTCCCGTTTCATGAACACCCCAGACAGACTGTGCTTTTGGAAATGCGTATTTTATATACACGCGAAGAAACGTTTCCACTAAAACAGCAACATGAAAAAAGACGATTGTCCGCTCCCTGTCACGCCGGAACATTTCCTCCGGAATACAAAGAAAATACAGCATCATCGCCGGTACGATTTGCAGCAAGTGCCCTATCACTTCAAAGACATATCGTGTCGTATCCATACCCTTACATCACAGCATACTGAGCCCGCCCGCAAGCTCTTCCGCCCACGCATAGCGACTCATCAGTTCCCCATGATACTGTTTTATTGCTTCGGGGTCACCGTCCAGAAACCGGTAGTAATCGCAGTCTATATAATCAATGTTGACCGCGTAATCGTTTCTCTTGTGACACAGAACCTGCTCCATTCCAATATCCGCAAGTGCTTTCCTGATTTCCGCGTAATAGACACGGATATACGCTTTGTTACGGTCCGCCTCCACGGAATCACCCCATAATGTATTGCAGATTTCAACCGCACACGCTCCCGCACCGCGACGGCTCACCAGATATGCAAACACTTCCTTTGCGGCGCTTCTTTTGAACGTAATGCGCTCGCCTTTATAATAGACTTCAAAGTTTCCGAAGCATTGCACTGTCAGCCGCTCTGTTGCTGGAACCGACGGCGGTCTGCGCAGGTTCTCCAATGCTTCCTTCACTTTTGCGGTGCTTGCCGGCTTTAGAAGGTACCCGCTGGCATAAAAGCTCCATGCATCCAGGGAGTACTGCGGATATGCCGTAACCATAATGATATTTGTCTTTGGTGCCTGCTGCCGGATTCGATTCGCGACCTCCAACCCGCTCATGCCGGGCATTTCGATATCAAGAAAGACAACATCGAACAGCCCCTGCTCTGACATGACCAGGAGTGCTTCTTTGCCGTTTGCGGCAACCCTGATGGTTGCCGCCTCCCCGCAAATTTTCCTTAATGAGCGGGTCAATGCGGTAATCGCCGTCTTCTCATCATCTACGATTAAAATCTTCATATCGATTCCTGTATCAACACCTTCATCTGCACGGCACCTGTGACTCATTATATCGTATCACCTCTTCCGTAACAAAAGCGTAACAAACGACTCATGTTTCTTCACGGGCAAACATGCTCTTGTTACGCTTTTGTTACGCTTGATGTGATAAGATGATGACGGCTGTAATATGCTGCGCGCATAGTACAAGTCCACTCCAAGCTACGGGCAGCGGTATCGAAACACCGCTGCCCACCCTCACTTGCTCATTGTCTATGGCAAAACAACGATTCGTTTAGCTTTCATCAATCGAAAACTTATTGATCAATGCATTGAGTGACTGTGACTGCGCGGACAGTTCCTCGGAAATCGCGTTGCTTTCTTCCGCTGTTGCGGAATTTGCCTGCACCACCTGGGAAATCTGTTCGATGCCGCGGTTGATTTCTTCCATGGCCACCTTCTGGTTGGCTGCCTCCTCCGAGTTCTCCTGCATAATCGTCTGGATGTCAATGATGGATTGTGCCACCTGCCCCAGCGCTTCATTCGTTTCTTCCACAACCGCGTTTCCGTGGTTCACGGAATCCACCGTTGTCTGGATGACCTCGCGGATGTGTCCCGCCGCTTCACCGGACTGGGCTGCAAGCTGTCTTATCTCATCCGCAACAACCGCGAAGCCCTTGCCGGCTTCGCCTGCTCTCGCCGCCTCGATGGAAGCGTTTAACGATAACAGATTCGTCTGGCTCGCAATGTCTTCGATTGTCTGAATGATGGACGCAATCTGATTTGAGGACTGCGTAATGGATTCCATCGCCTCGACCACCTGCTCCATCTTTTCAATACCCGTATCCGCCTGTGCCTTCACCTGGCCTGCCATGCGGTTGCCCTTGTCTGCGGATTCCGCAAGCGTCTCTGACTGTGTCATGACACTTGCGACGGAGGCGGTCAGCTCCTGGACGCTTGCCGCCTGGTCGCTGGAGCCTTCCGCCAAGTCCTGAGCGCCCTGTGCCATATTGGACGCACCGTGCGCCACCTGATCGGAATTTGTCCTGATTTCACCCATCGTACTGAGCAGTGTTGTGCGGAACGCACGAAGCTCCTTGAAAATCGGATGGAAGTCCCCGATATACCCCTCGGGATTCTTTGATCCGTGTACCAGATCGCCGGAGCCTAAGCGAATCATTACCCCGGTCAAGTCCTCGATGATTCCATGGATGACATCCGTTGTGTGACGCATCGCGTCGGAGAGCTCGCCCAACTCGTCACCGGATTCATAATTAATATCCACCTCCAGATGACCTTCCGACATTTTTTCCGCAGCGCCGACAATCTGTCTGACCGGTTCCACGATAGAGTAAGTGAGTTTTCCTTTTGCATCCTGCATGGTCAGGAAAAGGAGTACAACCAAAATGACTGCTACAATCAGGAAAACAATTGCCACGGCGAGCGCCTGTGTATATGCTTTCTCCGCATTGGCATGTGCCGCTGCCTCCACGTTAATCAGGGCATCTTTTAAATCTGTCAGTCCCTGCAGCATTTCGCGTTCAAAGATTTCGTACAACTCCGCATTGCCGGCGCCTTCATTGACCCTTGTAATCCAGTGCTGCGCACCTTCCGTGACAGACGTGTAGATGTTATGCGCCTCTTTTACAACTGCAGAATCCGGATAGATCGCATCCAGCGCGGCAATCGCGCCGGAAAGCTGTTCCGAATCGCTGGTTGCCGCGTCCATTCTCTGCTGAATGATTCCCGGATCATCAACAACCATGATATAAAGGATGTTCTTTGATAACGACTGCATCCCGGCACGACCGTCCGCAACGTGCTCTGTCGTCGTATAGTATTTGGAATACATGGTATGATACTGAACGATGCAATACAGCACCGTAAAGATCAAAGACGCGGACGCAATCAGCATAAAGACTAACAACCGGTTAAACACGTGCGAGAATTTGTCCTGCACTTTCATATTCTTCAACGCTTCCGCATTGATTCCCACTCCGCCGTTCTTCGGCGGACGCACTGCCTTTGCCGGCTTTTCTTTCTTTTCTCTTGCCATAGATGTTGCCCTCCATTTCGTTGAATTGTGTGAACTATTGATTTTATTCTGTTTATTTGTATTACAAATCAGGGGTTAAGTCTAATATTGTATATAACATTATGGGCGTTCCAAAAGTGTACCACTTTATCGGCGGCACACTTTTGGAACGGAAGAATTGATATAATCTCATCACATGAGAAGTGCCTGCTCCTCATTGTTTTTTATCCATTCTAGCATAGAGGCTGCGGACGCGACCCGCAGCCTCCCCCTCATTAATGGAATAAAAAAATGGAACTAATCTTTTTTTAATGACAATGCGTTACCGTCATTGTTATAATTGTTTATAATACAAATAACACGTGATTATCTGTTGTACATTGTTACATCCTTACATCCGGGCAGCGCATGAAGATTTTATTGG
>JAFSRL010000193.1 GCA_017446125.1 Lachnospiraceae bacterium | reverse complement strand
TTGCCCAGATAGACCCAGAGCCCCTTCATGCGGCGCAGGACGTTGCCTTCCTCCGGCATGACGCGTAAGGTCTCTTCGTAGTAGCGGTCGAGAAAGACGCGCAGCTCTTCTTTTTTCAAGGGCGCACCGCCCTTGATTTCTCTTGCAAGCGCGGGGTTCGTGAGCAGACCGCGGCCCATCATGACAGAGGAGAGAGTATGTGCAGTTTCATTTCCGGGAGATGACGGCGGTGTTGTATCTATGGCAGCTACATTGACAGACTTCAATCGTTGCATCAGGTTTTGATAATCATCAACCGTATTGATATCCCCGTTGTAGCCGGTCGGGTTACGACTCGCGAGAAAGAACTGTTCAAACGCTTCGATACGCGGCGCTCCCTCATAATAATCCTCGCGCAGCCGCGCGTGCACGATGACTTCATGGAACGGATAGCGATTGAAAACGTTTACCAGTTCCCGGGCCTCTTCCTCGCGGCGCAGACCTAAGCGTGTCTTCACAGAGATCTGTACATAATCCGCAGCGGAATCCGCTGACAGCGTGTATCCCTGCTGCTCCAATCCTCGAAACACCTCTTCAAAAAACGCGTCCAGGTCATCTGTGTCTTCCAAAAATCCTGCGCCCTTATGCTTGGTCACGACAGTCGGCATGGGACATCCGAGGTTGAGATTAATCTCACGATAGCCGAAGGAGAGGAGCTTCTCGACTGAGAAGAGAAACGCGTCCGCGCGGTTGCATAAAACCTGCGGGATGAGATGCAAGCCTTCGTTATTTTCCGGAAGGACGTCTGTCAGGTCACGTTTCTTAAATGCAAAGGGTGTTTTTTTGTCCTGTTTTAAGGGCGTTAAAAAGGGTGTGTAGTAGCGGTTAACGCCTGAAAAACATTCCGCGTGCAGCCTGCGGAAGACATGTGTGGTGATGCCCTCCATCGGGGCAAATGAAAGCGCGGGCGTTACATCTGGCTGCATCGGATTCAAGAGGCCTGCCCGATGCTGTTTAAAATGATGCGCTTCACGGCATCGATGTCAGCGTCCAAAACGACGGTCGCGTTTTTGAAATCAAACTGCTTATCGCTGTAGAGGTCGGTCACGGTCTTGCCGAGCGTCACGGTTCCTTTGGTCTCCACCACGACACCGGCTTCCTCCGTATCAAAGAGCTCCGGATGCGCAAGATAGATGACGGGAACAGAGTCATGCATCTGTACACCGGCTCTGCCGTAGGGCTTGTGAAAGCTCCAGGGCTTTTTTAGAATGTCGCACAAAAACTGACCGGTTTTTGCTCCATTCGCAGCGGTCGCCTTCCATTCATCGGGCGTCAACAGGATGCGCTCCGTGACATCCAAAGGGCACATCACGATCGGGACTCCGGCCTTAAAGACGATCGCCGCGGCCTCCGGATCCGCATACATATTGAACTCCGCGGACGGCGTCGTGTTGCCGCCCTGTGTGGCACCGCCCATAATAAGAATGGTATGAAGATAATCCTTTAAGTCCGAATAC
Organism: Lachnospiraceae bacterium; assembly: GCA_017446125.1. Classification (GTDB taxonomy): domain Bacteria; phylum Bacillota; class Clostridia; order Lachnospirales; family Lachnospiraceae; genus Butyrivibrio. The sequence goes on along the minus strand of JAFSRL010000193.1, from coordinate 1,389 downwards.
TTCGTCAGCGCAATTGCGACATTTGTTAAGGGTCCGGTTGCGATGAGGCGCAGCTGTCCCTTTTGCCGCACGGCTTCCGCATATAGCGCATCCCACATGGGTTCTTCGTAAAGCACTTCATCCGCAGGCAGCGCCACCTCGACATCACCCAAGCCGTTTTCACCGTGCACGGCAGGGGCGTGGCGCGCTTCACGCAGCAAAGGCTTTTCTGCGCCGGCGTAAACCGGATAGCGTGTTCCCAACACCGTATTCATACTGCGGGTGTTGCGGTAGGAGCATGAAAGCGGAGAGTTGCCGCAGACAGCGCTCAAGGCTTTGACATCAAGCTCCGGCAGTGCATGCAGCACCATGAGTGCGATCGCGTCATCGATTCCTGTATCTACATCCATCCAAACGGGAATACTCATAAAACTCCCTTCGTTACGAAAATGATTTCACCGCGTCGATCAGGTAAGACGCGAACCGATCTCTGTCAACATCCATGATACAAGTGGCGTTTGGCGCTTCGGCGGTATACGCAAACCGTGATGCCTCTGGCGTGTTCTTCGGCGGCAGCCCGCGCCTGTCACCGACCGTGGTGCCGCGCGTAAACTCTCCGGCGGTCTCGATCGTGACGTGCAAGTCCTGCATTGTAAAAATCTCCGGATGAATCAGTGCCATGACCGCACAGGGATCGTGCATGGGGGCACCGGCGTAGCCAAGCTGTTGATGAAACCGGTAAAAGAACTCGAGCCACTGCCAGACGATGTCCGAGACGGGATTACCGATTGCCTTGATCGCCTCGAAGTCCTCGCGGTACATGAGGGCGCGCTCCGTGACATCAAGCCCCGCCATCAGGATGGGGATGCCGCTTGTAAAGACGATTTCCGCCGCCTCCGGGTCGACTAAGATGTTGAACTCCGCCGCAGGCGTCCAGTTCCCGAAGCCGATGCCGCCGCCCATCAAGGAAATGCGCTCGATCTTTGATTTTAATTTCGGATGGGCGAGCAGAAGAGAAGCAGTATTCGTCAAAGGTCCCGTGGAAACAATCGTGATTTTTTCTGCGCTTTCACGCAAGGTCTGTGCCATCAGTTCGATTGCGCTCCCGTCGTAAAGCGTGCGGTCAGGCTCCGGCAGGGCAGGACCGTCGAGTCCTGACTCGCCGTGCACGGAAGGCGCAACCATCAAGTCCGCCTGTAAGGGGTGCGGCGCACCCTGCGCGATGGGCGCGTTTAGCTGCAAGAGCGTGCAGATGCGCAGCGCGTTGTATGTCGTTTTGTCCAGGGCGACGTTGCCCGCGACCGTCGTGATGGCTTTCACGTCGATCGCAGGGGACGCTGTCGCAAGAAGCCATGCGATTGCGTCGTCGTGGCCCGGGTCGCCGTCTAAGATGACGGGGATTGGTTTGTA
>JAFSRL010000192.1 GCA_017446125.1 Lachnospiraceae bacterium | reverse complement strand
GTGCTTTCGCATCGTGACACGTATGCCGCGGAAAACGTGAACGGTACGGCGGGTGTTCCGGGAACGGATTCCAACGACGAAACGACCTATGTCATTCAGGACAATACCAACTCTTCGTCCACCGTGGAAGAAGAATCCTATGATTATCTTCCGAACGAGCGGATTACAAAGGAGACCTCGACGCCCGGTGTCGTGGATTACGCGCAAAGCTCCATCTCCGTGACGGCGATTAACTACAACATCTTACGTGAAGAGGACGCGAGAACACAGGGGCTTTTGGACGATGTGTCATGGGATGAGTACAAGCTTGCGAATGCAGCGTCGCAACCCCTGGAAGTGACGGATGAGATGATTGACATTGTCGCGAAGGCGACCGGCATTGCCAGGGAAAACATCGCGATGGTGGCGTACACGGAGCCCATCTTCTTTGACCGGGAAGCGGGCGTGAACCTGACGGATGTTTTGCAGATTATCCTGATTCTGTTGATTTTGGGACTCCTTGCATTCGTCATCCTGCGCAGCATGCGGCAGCAGAAGTCCCCGGAGGACGAGGCCGTCGAGGAGCTGTCTGTCGAGCAGCTTTTGGAGTCACAGCCTGACCTTGAGAACTTAGAGAACATTGAGGTGGAGGAAAGCTCTGAGCTCAAACGCCTCATCGAGAAATTTGTGGAAGACAATCCGGAGGCGGCGGCAATCCTGCTGCGCAACTGGTTGTCGGAAGACTTCGCTTAAAGGGGGAATACTATGCCTGCAGCAGTAGCGGAAGCGGTAGGGGCACCCACATACGACGCGTCCTTAACCGAAGACTTAAGCGGATTACAGAAAGCGGCGATTTTACTTATCGCGTTGGGGCCGGAAAAGTCATCCTTATTGTTTAAGCACTTAAAGGATGACGAAATCGAGGAACTGACGCTGGAAATCGCGAATACACGCTCCGTGACGAGCGCCTTGAAGGAGGCGGTCATCGGAGAGTTTTACGGTGTCTGTCTCGCGCAGCAGTATATCGCGGAGGGCGGTATCGGATACGCGAAGGAATTGCTGGAAAAGGCACTGGGAAGCGACAAGGCGGTCGACGTCATCAACAAGCTCACGGCGTCCTTGCAGGTCAAGCCGTTCGAGTTTATCCGCAAGACGGATCCGTCTCAGCTTTTGACCTTCATTCAGGACGAGCACCCGCAGACCATCGCCCTCATCATGTCCTACATGCAGGCGTCACAGTCCGCGGCGATTTTGGGCGCACTCCCGCCGGACCGTCAGGCGGATGTCGCAAAGCGTATCGCAACCATGGACCGGACAAGTCCGGATACAATCAAGGATGTGGAAAAGGTGTTAGAGAGCAAGTTATCGAGCCTGGTGAACCAGGACTTCACGATGGTGGGCGGCGTCGACGCGGTGGTCGAGATTTTGAATACGGTCGACCGCGCAACGGAAAAGCACATCATGGAAACGTTGGAAATCGAAGAACCGGAACTCGCGGACGAAATCCGCAAGAAGATGTTCGTCTTCGAGGATATCCTCTTACTCGACGACAGAAGCATCCAGCGCGTGCTGCGTGATGTTGACAACAACGACCTTGCGGTGGCATGTAAGGGCGCGAACGAGCAGGTACAGACAGCAATCTTCAACAACCTCTCCAAGCGTCTTGCGGTTATGATTAAGGAAGACATGGACTTCATGGGCCCCGTGCGTATGAAGGACGTTGAAGACGCGCAGCAGAAGATTGTCAACATTATCCGTAAGCTGGAAGACGCCGGCGAAATCATTATCTCGAGAGGCGGAGGTGACGAGCTCGTTGGCTAATCTCTTAAAAGCGGATTGGGTCACCTGGGAGGACGATACCGTCGTCATCGACAACAATGCGCTTTCGGACAACCGGGTGATTGAGGCAAGGGAGCAGGACGCAATCCGCAAGGGCGGCGCTGTGGATTTTGGCGGCGACTTTACGGAAGGGCTTTCCATGGACTATGTGGATCCGGACAACGAATCCATTCTGCCGCAGGCGGAGTTTGGCGAGGAAGGCTACGAGGAAGGCGGCTACTATGAAGAAGGGGATGGCGAAGGTTATACAGACGCTTCCCCGGAGCAGTTGGATCAGTTGACAAGACCGCAGGAGGCACCGCCTTCCGCACCCGTGCCGCAAATCGACGAGGAGGCCTTACAGGCGCAGGTCGATGAGATTTTAGCGAACGCGGAAACCAGAGCGCAGCAGATTATTGCGGAGGCAACCTCTGACGCGGAACAGATGAAGCAGAACGCAATCCAGCAGGGGCTGCAGGAAGGACACGACGAGGGCTATAACCAGGGGCTGCAGGAGGTCGAGGACCTAAAGGCACAGATTGCCCTGCAAAAAGAAGAGCAGGACCGCGAATACAAAAAGATGACGGACAACATCGAAGCGGATTTGGTCGATGTCCTGACCCAGATTTACGAGCATGTTTTTGCGGTGGATTTTAAGGGCAATAAGAATATTATTTTACACCTTGTGAAATCCACCTTAAGCCATATCGAAGGCAACTCGAACCTGATTGTGCATGTCTCGAGCGATGACTACGACATGATCATCGACGAGAAGGAACACCTGCAGGAGATGGTGACCAACCCGAACGTCCACATGGAAATCGTGGAGGACCCGCTCTTAAAGGAAAACGAATGCACCATTGAAACGGAAAACGGGGTTTTCGATTGCGGTGTCGGAACAGAATTGGAGGAGCTGTCCCGGAAATTAAAGCTTTTGAGCTTCGAGCGCAGGTAAGATGGCGACACTCAATTTAGACAAGTACAAAAAACTGCAGAACATCCCCATGTACCGCATGCGCGGCAAGGTGATCAACGTGGTGGGCTTAACGATTGAGTCCGCCGGTCCCGAGGCAAAGCTCGGGGATATCTGCATGATTTACCCCAAGCGTAAGGAAGGGGAACAGATCAATACCAACGTCAAGCCCACGATGGCGGAAGTGGTCGGGTTTAAGGACAACCATGTGCAGCTCATGCCGTACGAGAACACCTCCGGCATCGGCGCGGGGTCCATTGTGGAGAATACGGAGGCGCCGTTACGCGTTTCCGTGGGCGACGGGCTCCTCGGCCAGACCCTGGACGGCTTAGGGCGCATCGACGGTACCAGCTACGGCAAGGGGCGTCAGCTCGAAGGCGGTCTCATGTATTCCATCGAGAACGAGCCGCCGGACCCTATGACGCGCGATCCCATCTCGGACGTGTTGCCCTTAGGTGTCAAGGCGGTGGACGGACTCCTTACCATCGGCAAGGGACAGCGTATCGGGATTTTTGCCGGTTCCGGTGTCGGTAAATCGACATTGCTGGGCATGTTTGCGAGAAACACGCAGGCGGACATCAATGTGATTGCCTTGATCGGTGAGCGCGGCCGTGAGGTGCGCGAATTCATCGAGCGGGACTTGGGACCTGAGGGCATGGCAAGAAGCGTGGTGGTGGTCGCAACGAGTGACAAGCCGGCGCTTGAGCGTTTGAAGGCGGCGAAGACCGCAACGAGCATCGCGGAGTACTTCCGTGACAAGGGCAAGGACGTTTTGCTCATGATGGACTCTTTGACGCGTTTTTCGATGGCGCAGCGCGAGATCGGTCTTGCAAGCGGCGAACCGCCCGTATCCCGCGGGTACCCGCCCAGCGTTTACGCACAGATGCCCAAGCTTTTGGAACGCGCCGGGCGCAGCCGGAAAGGCTCTATCACGGGACTCTATACGGTCCTTGTCGACGGCGATGATTTTAACGAACCGATTACGGATACCGCACGCGGCATTCTGGACGGACATATTGTTTTAAACCGTAAGCTCGCGCAGAAGAATCATTACCCCGCAATCGACGTACTGGCGTCCATCAGCCGTTGTATGTCACAGATTGTGGACGATGACCAGAAGCGTGCTTCGGGCAGGTTGAAGAACGTGCTTGCAACCTACAACGACGCGGAGGATTTGATCAACATCGGCGCATACAAATCCGGCGCGAATCCGACGATTGACTTTGCAATCAGCAAAATCAACCAGGTGAATGATTTTTTGATGCAGGGCACGTATGACAAGTATTCGTATGACGAGATTGTTTCCATGCTCGAGGGCATCTTCCGGGAAGGCAGCACCACGCCGGAGATTGATGTGCCGGAAGCGGAAGCGCAGCGATAAGTTGAACGGGGTGTTGTATGGCACGATTTGTTTACTCGATGCAGAGCATCCTGAACATCAAGGAAAAAGAAGAAGCCCAGTTCAAGATGGACTTCGCGGTCGCAAAAAGAAGGCTGGACGATGAGAACGAGATTCTGTTGGAGCTCATCAACCGCAGGCGCATGTACCAGGAAAAGGGTGTCGCCTTACGGGAAAAAGCCATCGATGTGATGGAGATTCGCGAGAACGAAACGGCAATCGACATCATGAACGACCGCATCGCGACGCAGCAGCTTAACGTACAAAGGGCGGAGCAGGCACTGGAGAGAGAGCGTGAAAAGCTCACCGCAACCATGCAGGAGCGCCAGATGCACGAGCGGCTGCGCGAAAGAGCATTTGAAGCGTATCTCGCGGAAGAAAAGGCGGAAGAAGCAAAGATTGTTGACGAACGTTCAAGCTTTGTCTACGGACAGGGAGTAAATAACTGATGGCGGAAGAAATAGTATCCTCTGACGGCGGCGTCATCTACACCAGAGGAGACGCGAAACGGGCAAAGGCCTCGCTGAAAGCGGACCGCAAAGCCTTCAAAGTGGAGCAGAAGAACTTAAAAAAGGAACGCAAGGCCAGGGCGAAGGAACTGGATGACCGTGCCGCGGAGCTCGCGGGCGAGGATTCCGGCGGGATGGGTGCGTTCTTAATTACGATGCTCATCATCATGATGTGGCTTGCCATTATGGGTCTTTTGGTGAAGCTTGACGTGGGCGGCTTCGGCTCGACCGTGCTTGCCCCCATTTTGCGCGATGTCCCGTACTTAAACCGTATTCTGCCGGAGGGCTCCTTGGAGGAGCAAAACGAGTTTTCCGGAACACCCGCGGAAGGAACGGAAGGCGCGGAAGGAACGGAAGGTACAGAGGGAACAGAGGGCGCGGAAGGTGCGGACGGCACCATGACCGCCACCGGAAATCCCTCGAGCGAATACATGCGGCAGTTGGAATCTGAACTGGGTGAGGCGCAGCAGTTGAACAACGCCTCCGCGGAAGAGATTGCACGCCTGCAGGCGGAAGTGGCGCGCTTAGAGCCCTTTGAGGCGCAGCAGCAGGATTTGATGGCGGCAAGAGAGCAGTTCTACCAGGAGGTGCTCTATGCGGACAATGCGCCGGACCCTTCCGCTTATGCGGAATACTATGAGATGATCGACCCCGAACGCGCGGCGGAAATCTATGCGGATGTTTTACAGGAACAGCAAGACATGGAGGAGGTGCAGAAGTACGCCTCGACCTATTCCTCGATGAAGCCCAAGAAGGCTGCCGCCATCATGGAGGCGGAGGCGATGGACATCAACCTTGCCGCCCGCATTTTGAACCAGATGAGCTCCGACGACCGCGGCGCGATTTTAGCCGCAATTCAGGATAAGGATTACGCGGCACAGATTACCAAGCTCTTAAAGCCGGATGCCTTACCGTACATCAACGGACAGGCCGTTTCCACGGATAATACCGCCGGCTCCTGGAGCAATGCCGGCAGCACATCCATCAATATCACACCGAACACGGCTGCAAGCAGTGGTGCGTCGACCGGCGCTTCGACAGGTGCCAGCACCGGCGCTTCAACCGGAGCGAGTACCGGCGCTTCTGCGGGTGCTTCCACAGGCGCTTCTACGGGTGCCTCCACAGGGTCTTCTGCAGGCGCAGGAACCGGCGCTTCCAACAGCGCAACCGGCGCAACGAACGCGTCAAACGCGTTCCAGTCCGGACGGTGGAGTAATTCGGATTGATTTTTCTTAAATTTTTATAAAATTCACTAAAGTTCCACCCGGAAAAACCGATAAATGTAATAGACAAAGGGAAAAGTCTATCCTTTTTGTCGCGTACCTTACCAAGTGAAGCGTCCGGAACACCTGAAAATCAAGCATTTCGGACAAGGAAGGAGAGAGCATGGCAGATGTATCTTTACAGGGCATGGGTGACATGATGTCCTACATCCGCACCGACTATCCTTCGTCAATCGTCAAGGCCCAGAACCTGAAGAACAAGGAGCCGGGCGCGGTGACGTTTGACGATGTGATGAGCGCAGGATTCGGCGCCGCGATGAATGCCTTTCCGGTCGGTCAGAACGAGGACCTCGCAAGGGCCACCGATCTGATTTCGAAGATCTCCGTCAACACCCCGGTGAACCGCACACAGACAACGGTGGAGGACAATGCAAGAACCTTGCAGCAAAAGACCACCGAGTCCACCTTACAGGATGCGGTCACGGACGCGGGACAGGCGATGATCAAGAAGACCACGGAAGTCTTAAACGTCTCTGAGGAGGAAGTCACAAACGCGATGGAGCACTTAGGGATGAGCCCGGCGGACCTGCTGAATCCGGAAAACCTTCGCACCTTGACAATGGAATTAACGGGAACGACAGACGAAACAGAGCTACTGACGAACGACGCGTTATTTCAGGATTTGCAGCAGTTGATGGACACCGCGAGTGAGTTGACGACTGCATTGCTCGAACAGTTCGATCTGTCGGAAGAACAACTGACCACGGCGATTGAAAATCTCAGTGCCGGTCTGAACATGGATCTGATCCAGACGGCATTTATCAATCCCGAAATGATTGCGAATACGCCCGTGAACGCCAGAGTCGAGGCCACCGACACCGCACCGAGGGTAGCGGTTGACGTGGAGGAGGAAGGCGACATGGTGATGCAGGAAGAAGAGCTGATGCAGGAGAATGCACAGAACAACCTGCGCACCGCAGAAGGCGAAACGAAAGACAACCGGGGTAACACCGGAAACAGAAACGGCGCAGGTACACCGACAGAGCGTATCGAGTACACGAACGTGATGGATGAGGTGGCGCAGAACCTGACGCAGAACGTATCGGAGGTTTACGCCGAGGCCGCTTCGCAGGTTGCCGGAACCGGAACCGAAGCCTTGACGCAGGCGGAAGACATCTTACGTCAGATGACGGAGTTCATCCGCGTGGAGGCAACCCCCGACACCAGGACGATGGAGTTGGCGCTTCATCCCCAGAGCCTGGGACACGTCATCGTCCAGGTTTCCGAAGGCGTCGACGGCAACATGACCGCAAGGTTCTTAACCCAGAACGAAACGGTGCGGCAGGCGCTCGAACTGCAGATGGCGGAATTACAGCAGCGCTTCGACGAACAGGGCTTAAAGGTAACCGAGATTTCCGTGACGGTCGAAAGCCACGCCTTCGAACAGAACCTACAGCAGGGCGCGGGCGACCCTAATTCGCAAGGGCAGGCCGAAAACGCACCGCAGCAATCCAGAATCCGCAGAATCAATTTGGACGATGATGCGTTTGATGTGGAAGGCGTAGACGAAATGAGCGAAGCGGAACGAATCGCGGCGGACATGATGGCAAGAAGCGGCAACCGGCTCGACTATATGGCGTAACGCCAAAGGAGAAAGATTATGGCAAGCAATGCGGTGATTGAAAACGGAAAAGTGATGAACGCGGGATTCACGAC
>JAFSRL010000002.1 GCA_017446125.1 Lachnospiraceae bacterium | reverse complement strand
TATGATGCCACGGGCGACGCCAAAGAAACACTCGCCGCCTCCGCAGGCCGGCACTTGGAGAACGCCTTTGATTTCATGAACCGCACCTTTGGCAAGGGCCAGGAGATGGTGCTGTTTCTGACCGAGCTCTCAAACGGCTACCACGCCCTGCGCTTCATCCGCGCGAACGGATCGGATGCGTACTATGAATACAGTAAGCTGCTATTGTTGAAAGACCGTGCAGAAGCGCTGCGGGAGGAATTAACTCATTAATTGCGAACCGGCAGGCGTTGTACTTCCACCTGCCGGTTCATGAGGAGTGGGCGGCGATGCCTACACGGCCTGCCGCGATTCCGTACGGACCTTATAATTCTCGTATGCCGGTTTCTTGTGCGTCTCTTTTGCCCAGAGGCTGTCCGCGATCGGCGCCCAGTTTCCGGCATAGGTATGACACTTGGCACACAGATGCTCCGCGGATTCCGGTGACTGCAGATCGGTGGATTTCGCGCCGCTCTCTTTGACCATCCGCTCTAGGATTTCAGGATTCTCCAGCATCGGGCAGGGGCGCAGGTGATTCTCATTGAACGGCTGATTGTCCCTGTATGCCATGAACAGCGGTTGCCGCAGGATCTCCACGAGGGAGTGTGTGCGGATATTGGCGCCGGAGAAGTGGATGAAGACGCAGGGCTCCGCGTCTCCGTTCGCGTTGATGTGGAAGTAGTTGCGGCCGCCCGCGATACAGCCGCCGACATACTCCCCATCATTTTGAAAATCCATCGTGAACAATCCTAAACCATGCTCCAAACTGCGAATCTTACGGATGCGATCCTTCATATAGAGGCGTTGTTCCATCGTCGGCAGCAGCTCGACCGCGGCATCGTTGCCGACCGGCATGTAATGGAAGTAGAGCGCGTATCGGTTTCCCTTATCCACCAGCATATGGATGAATTCGTCGCTTGTAACCGCCTCAATATTGGCGGAGGTATAACAGATACTTGTTCCGAAGACAAGCCCGTGTTCATGGAGCATATCCATTGCGTTGAGTACCTTTTCGTAAACACCTGTCCCGCGCCGCCGGTCATTGACGTCTTCAAATCCCTCCAGGCTCAGCGCGAGATAGAGATTGCCGACGCGTTGCATTTCTTTGCAAAATGCCTCGTCTATGAGTGTACCGTTCGTATAGGATAAAAACGCGCAGTCATTGTGCTCCTCACAGAGACGGAGAATATCTTTTTTGCGCACCAGCGGTTCGCCGCCCGTGAACATATAGAAGTAGATGCCCAGTTTTTTGCCTTGCGCGATGACATCGGAAAGCTCCTCGTAACTTAAGTTGAGCTTGTGTCCGTACTCCGCTGCCCAGCAGCCGATGCAGTGCAGATTACATGCGCTTGTGGGATCCATCAGGATCAGCCACGGTACATTGCAATCCAGCTCCTTTCTCTTTTTACGGATTGTCTTCGTTCCGTGGAAAAACGCCTCATAGCCCAGGTTTAGGGCGGTCGTCTTCAGCACGTTCTCATCGGTCTCTTTGATGATACGATCAATGTAATCGTGCAGCACGCCGCTTGAGTCGTGCAATAACGCGGATGCCCTTTCATAGTCAAAATCAATCTTCTCCCCCTTCATGTAGCGCTTCATCAATGCCAGCAGCTTGTCGGTTCCATCCTCCCAGTTGTCCTTTTGCGCAATCACCTGGTTCAGGGTCATACCAAACAGTTTTCTGCCCGCGCTGTGTGTAATCCGGTTCATCTTCACTCCTCCTTTCAGATGGTTGCTCAGATTGCTCCCTGCACTTTTTAAAATCTGTCTGACCTCAATATACCTTGATGTTTTGGCAAAAAACACGGTTAATAAAACAGGGCTGTCTGTTTTTCAGACAACCCTGCGATATCCACCAAAAACCGGACAGTTTCTAAACGATGCCCATTTCCTGTCCGAGCTTTTCCATCTCATTCAGCGCGATGTCCACCGTGGATTCCGTCAGGCGGGAAAGCGCCTCGACAAAGCCATCTTTTTTCATGCCGTCGTATTCCGCGAGCCACCGTTCCATGATGCCGCGAAAGGCCTCACTGTAGCAGGCAGTCACGAGATACAGAATCTGATCGTCGATCTTTCTTCCCGCGGCGCGGGCGCGGATGTAGCCACCGCAAAACTCATCGCCGAGTTCCTTTAAGTATCGCTCAATAATCTCCTTGCCCTTCGAAAAATAGATATTGCCGATCGCCTGACGGTTGTTTAACAGAAGATCGATGACTTCCTCCAACGCGTCCCTGTAGCTGACGTTCGTGTAGTCCTGCCCCAGGACACGGTCTTTTTCCCGCAGGAAGGTTTTTTCGATCAGATCATAGATGTCCGTGTAGTGGTAATAAAACGTATTGCGGTTGACACCGCATTCCGTAACCAGATCCTTGACCGTGATCCGGTCTAACGATTGTTCCGTAACCATACGTAAGAAGGTGTCTTCGATTGCGCGTTTTGTGTATTGTACCATGGTGTGATCCTCCGAAGACTATTGTATCACAAGGTGGCAAAGGGGACAGGTCCAAATGTCACCTAATACCTTCCCCTTGAGGGGAAGGTGTCGGCGAAGCCGACGGATGAGGTGTCTGGTGACATTTGGACCTGTCCCCTTTGTCACCTGTATCTCATGAGCAACGCCGCAACCTCCGCCTGCCCCGCAGCCGCGTCGAGGCAATCATCGATTACCGCAGCGTCTATCAGATGTGCCCCCGTCAAAAAGCGGATGCGTTCCGTATCCTTTAAACGAATCAGGCGCAGGAGCAATTCCTTCGACCGCTTGCGCAGAAAGCCTTCATACTGCTCCTTCGCTTTGTCGTAAAGCTTGTAAGGTGTCATCAGGCGGTTCATCGCGATGTCTTCCGCGGTCACGGGCGCAATCTGCCGCACGCGGTCAAAGAGCGCGTCGTAGCCCGCGTAATCGATGCCCTTTCTGCTCACACATTCGCGGTAGGCATACCCCGCCCCCTCGATTGTCTGGTGAATCGCGCTGGCGCTCTGCAGC
>JAFSRL010000191.1 GCA_017446125.1 Lachnospiraceae bacterium | reverse complement strand
GAGGGCAGTGTATTTGTCGCGGGGGCGGCGGTGCAGTGGCTGCGGGATGAGTTAGGGCTCATCAAGGACGCGGCGGAGTCGGAGCTTTTGGCCATCCAGGTGGAGGATACGAACGGCTGCTATTTCGTGCCGGCCTTTACGGGACTCGGCACCCCCTACTGGGACCAGTACGCGCGCGGCGCGATCGTGGGACTGACCCGCGGCTGCGATCGTAAGCACATTGCGCGTGCGGCGCTTGAATCCATCGCGTACCAGAACGCGGACCTGCTGCGTGCGATGGAGGCGGACTCCGGCATCCCGATTTCCACCCTGCAGGTGGACGGCGGGGCAAGCGCCAACGACTTCCTCATGCAGTTCCAGGCGGACATCACCGACATTCCGGTGGAGCGCCCGAAGTGCATTGAGTCAACGGCCTTGGGCGCTGCATACCTCGCGGGACTCGCCGTTGGCTTCTGGAAGGATGTGAATGAAATCAAAAAGAACCGCGCGGTCGATGAAACCTTCCGCCCGAGGATGGGCAAGAAAAAGCGCACGGCCCTGCTCGCAGGCTGGGACAAGGCGATTCATACGACCCTCGGATGGGCAAAAAACGATTAATAATCAGAAAGTGCTTCCGCGATTTCTTTGACGGAAGCAAAAACGGCGTCAGGCCGGACGGAGGCGGCGGCAATCTCCGCCTCCCCGGTCTCGCCGGTCAAAACAAGAATTCCCTTTGAACCGTTTGCGACACCTGCCTGAATGTCCGTGTAGAGACGGTCGCCCACAAAGGCGATGCGTTCGGGCGCGATGTCGAAGTGTCGCATAATATAGGCAACGGTTTCGACAGACGGCTTGCCGTAGTAATGCGGCGCCATACCGGTGGAAGCGGTAATGGCGGCACAGATTGCGCCGCAGTCTGGAATCGCGCCGTGCTCCATGGGGCAGGTGATGTCCGGATGGATTGCGAGGAAGGCGGCGCCCTTCTGGATATAGGCGCAGGCGCGTTCAAGCTTTTCGTAGTTCAGTGTCTTATCAAATCCCGCAACAACGGCATCCGGCAGTTCGCCTTCTCTCACTTCGGCGCACGCCGTTAATCCGTACGCGTAATCATAGTCATGTGTCGTGCGGTTGGTGATGGTGAGTCCGTTTTGCAGAAACGCCTCTTCAAGATCGGGCGTGCCCAACAGATAAAAGCGCTGCCCGGGACGTTCCTTTTTCAAACAGTCGATGGTCACGTCGACGCTGGTCATGAATTCATCCCTTGTCGTCGCAATCCCGAAGCGGTTCAGCTTTTCGATACAGTAATGCGGTGAGCGGGAGGAATTGTTCGTAAAGAAAACGTAGCGCTTTCCCGCCGCGCGGATGGCGTCAAGAAACGCGCCGGCCCCGTCAATCAGTGTGTCTCCAAGATAGATGGTTCCGTCCAGATCCAGGACGAAGACGTCGATGTGCTCCAACATAAATCAATCCGCCGGTTTCTGGTAGAACTCACCCTTGACCTGTTCGGTGCGGAAGACATTAACGAAGGCTTTTTTGTCGCACTCGCGGATGAGCTTTAAGACCTGACCGGTTTCTTCGCGGGAGACAACCGAATACAAAACGGTGTGTTCCTGTCCCTGAAATCCGCCCTCTCCGTGGAGGATGGTTGCGCCGTGGCGTGTCCTGTCGAAGATTGTCGCCGCGATTTCCTTCGGCTTGTCCGTAACAACAATCAGGGTGTTCTGCTGGTACTTGTGATACATTAAGTGAATTGTCTGTGTCGTCGCGTACTGGAAGATGATGGAATACAGGCATTTTTCAAACCCGAAGAGGATGCCGGCAACAATCATCAAAAGAATATTAAATCCCATGATAATGTTAAAGGAATCGACCTTGCGCCGGATGGAAAGCCAGGTGGCGATGAAGTCGGTTCCGCCGCCGTTCGCGTCGTTCCAGTAGCACAGGACACCGCCAAGGCCCGACAGGATGCCGCCGAAGATGCTTAAAAGCAGCGGGTCGTACGTGATGACGACAGTGGGCAGAAGGTCCGTGAAGGCACCGGTCATGATGACGACCATCAGGGAAAAGAAGGTGTACTTTTTTCCGATGTATTTAAAGCCGATGTAAATGGGGATGCAGTTGAGCGGATAGTAGAGCGCGGAGTAGGGAAGCTCGGTGTTGAAATAAGCTTTCGCAATCCGCTGCAGTAAGACCGCAAGTCCCGTGAAACCGCCGGGGTATAATTCCGCCGTGTTTACGAAGCTCTTGATATTAAACGCCATGATGAGTGACGCGATGACTAAGACCACGACACGCTTGGTGTATTTGTAGACGGGGTTGACGGGTTTGTTCTCCATGTAGCCAGTATAACATATATAAGAAATTATTACTTGCCTAAATATGACAAATTTAGTATACTTAACTCACCCCGCACGGGGAGCGGGGCGGTAACGGCAAAACTTGCATCATGTATGAGGAGGTTTCTCATGAGCTACGCAGAACAATATCAGAAGAAACTAACGACGGCCGCGGAGGCGGTGAAGTGTGTGAAGAGCGGCGACTGGGTCGATTACGGCTGGTGCACGGGACATCCGGTGGCGCTGGATCAGGCGCTCGCGGACAGGGCGGCGGAATTGACGGACGTCAACGTTCGCGGCGGTGTCGCGCTGTTTGCGCCCGCGATTTCCAAGATTGAAAACGCGGCGGAGCATTTCACCTGGAACAGCTGGCACATGTCCGGTATCGAGCGCAAGATGATTGCAACCGGCCAGGCTTTTTACTGCCCGTTCCGTTACTCCGAGCTGCCGCGCTTTTATCGCGAGGGCAATGTGGAGCGCGTCGATGTCGCGATGTTTGTCGTCTCCCCGATGGATGAGCACGGCTACTTTAACTTCGGACCGAACGCGTCACACTTAATGGCAGTCTGCGAAAAGGCGGATAAAGTTATCGTTGAGGTCAATAAGAACATGCCGGTCTGTTACGGCGGTTTTGAGGAGAGCGTGCACATCGACATGGTCGACATGATCGTTGAGGGTGACAATCCGGCGATCGCGGAGCT
>JAFSRL010000190.1 GCA_017446125.1 Lachnospiraceae bacterium | reverse complement strand
GACCTGTCCCTTTTGTCACCTCAGTTTTCCATCTCTCGTAACGTCATCGCCAAGAGCGCTCCGGCGGCGCGGGCAAGCTGATCGACCTGCTGCACGCGCACAAACTGTTTGCCGAAGATTGTGCGCACGTTCTCCACATGCGTCGAAACGCCGGTAAAGATTGCACCCACATGGACACCGGCTTCCCGCAGCTCCTTCACCGCCTGCGCCGTATCCGCGACCGCGGCATAGTTGTCATACTCTCTTGTGAAGGGACTTCCCTCCTCCGGCGGCATCCTCGTGGAATCCGACGGAGAGGCATCCGTTAAGATGAGCAAAATCCGTTTCGACTGCTTGTCGCCCTTGCGGATGAGCGCGTCCGCTGCGCGGAAGGCAAGCCCGTCACGGTTCCATCCTGCCGCCCAGTAGCGGAAGATGTGCTTGCATTCATGGTCCTTGTAATCCTTTAAGACCTGCAACACCGTGATACCCTTGACCGAACGAAACGCCAGCGCCTGCACCGGCACATGACACTTCTCTAAGGACTGCGCCAGCACATACGCCTGCGCCGCGATGATTTCCTGCTTCTTCACACGCGATGCGCTTGCGTCAAGTAAGATGTCGACCGAAATGTCATTCTCCGTTTCGTTGCCGGGATGCGTAAAGACATACGGATCCTTCACCAGCTTCATGCGGTACGCCTTTTCGCTGACAAGCTTTCCGCCCCGGGACTTCTCCGGTAAGGGCTGCTCGTAGGAGGCAAGCATCGTGTCAAGCTGCGCCGTTAAATTCCGGATGGACGCGTTCACAAGCACCTGCGACCGGTTTAAGAACTCCAAATTCTTTCCGTGCTGGTCCTTTTCCTGCTTCGCAATCATCTGCGCTTCCTTGTGTTCGATGGGCTTTGACAAAGGCTGCCCCTTCGTGAAGAAGAGCTTGCACATCTCGTGCGCACCCTTGCACAGCTCGTTTTCAATCGTCTTGACATCGTTTTCCGAAAACATGCTGCGGCCGAAAACGCTCATGACATAGTCCATGTCCTCCTCCGAGCGCGCGGCGCTAAAGCTGTGCTTGAAGGAGTCGTACTGCTTGTGCTGCTTCGCCTCGCCCTTGCCGTAGCGCACGACGAGGAAATCCACCTGCCGGTGCTCCTGCCGGAACAAAAGGCGCGCCAAAAACGCCTTCCACCCGTTCGGATCGATTTCTCCCTTGTGCCTGCTCTGCAAACGGAAGTCCTTGAAGTGACAATATTTTACAAGGATGTCCTTTAACGCCTCGATGATGCCGTTCGTGTCAAGGTCGCCGGAAAGCTTTAGCGCTTCGTACAGCTCGCGTACACGTGCGCTCATCTTCGCATCACGTCCCTTCGCAATGGTCTCCCACCGCGCCATCTGCTGGTCGAAGACTAAGATGTTCGTTAACATCATCTGTTGTCTTGAGAGGTTCTGGTTGTTCTTAAAAAACTTGATGGCATAGGCGCGGCGCATGAGCGTCAGCATGGGACGCTCCTTCACTTCCTTTTCGTAGAGCGCATTCTCGATGCCCAGCCACAGCAGATCGTCGAAGGACTCCGCCCGGACGCTTCCCGTGTACGTCGCAAAGAAGCGGTCGATTTCCTCCATGTCGAGCCACTTATGCGTCAGACCGATGATGTTGTTGAAATAGAAATCCGCCAGTCCGTCAGAATCAAACGCCATGAACGGCGCCTCGAAACCGTATTCGCCCGCCGCGTTCCAGATCATATTGAGGGCGCGCCGCTCCTGCGCGCTGTATCTTCTGGTAATAGCCATCGTATATCAGGCGAATACAGTCTCCGCGTCAAGGTCCGTCGGGATTCTCGCCGCGATCACATCGCGCACCAGATCCTGCTCGTAGGTGTCGAAGGTTTTGTTGACCACGCACATTTCGAGTGCGTCGCCGGATAAGATGCCCATCCGGATCAAGCGGATTGCGTCGAGCAGACCGCGCAAATCCACCGCCTTGTCGGAAATGTCCGCGTGCTCCGCCTTCGCGTGCAGCTCATAGAAGAGCTTTCCGAACTGCGCCATGATGTTTTTGTTCATGTCCGGGAAGGTGTGCGTGATGAGCTTTGACAAATCCTCCTCCGGAATGACCGGCATGTTCAGAATTGCAAAGCGGCTTGCGAGCGCAGCATTCAAATCGCGCGTCCCCGCATAGCCGTAGTTCATCGTCGCGATGAACCGCGCCGCGGGATG
>JAFSRL010000189.1 GCA_017446125.1 Lachnospiraceae bacterium | reverse complement strand
CGCATTCGTCAGCACGCCACTCATTATACCACAATTTTTCGATATCTTGTCTAAATCTCACATTTGGCGTTCCAGGTCCTTCAATCCCTCAGACATCCCGCAGGGATTATCCTGACACCGCTTGCGGTCGTATAGGACATTGGCGCATTTGCGCACAGAATCAGCAGCAAGGTTGGTTCTCTGTACATGACACCGGGGTGTGTTTTGTTTTGTTGTGCTTCTTCATTATGCTTTCGGATGGCATCCCTGAAGCGCAACAGGTTTTTTTCAGCTGCAGCAACCGCGTTTTCGCCCACCTTGATTTCTATGAGCGCATACCTGCCATCCCGTAATTGATAGACCGCATCCGCCTCCATGCCGAAGCTGTCTGCGTAATGCATCACCCGCGCTCCGTGTGCCTGCGCGTAAATCATCAAATCTCGCAGCATCAGGTTTTCAAAAACATGGCCAAACATATCCAAATCATTGTTAAAATAACCGGGTGATAATCCAAGTGCCGCCAGTGCGATGGATGGGTCGATGAAGATATGCTTTTTTGCGGCGCGAATGGCGGTTTTTGACCGAATCTGTGGCATCCATGCATCGATATCTTTTATAACAAATAGTTTTTCGAGAACTTCTATATAGGAGGCAATGGTATTGTCTGTAATGTCATGTGTCGATTTGACATCACGGTAAATATTGGTTTTTTTGACCAGGGTTGCCATGTTTCTGGCATAGGACCATAGAATCGTTCTGGCCCATTCCGGATTACGCTTTACTCCGTCAATCGCGCTGATATCTTTTTGGTAAATCTGCGTGTAATAGTCCGTCGCGATTTCAAGCCGTGCTTTGTCGGATTTGCAAGGAAATGTTCCCGTTGGATTCCCCTGTTTCGTACAGACTCATCGGATACATTTTGACCTCAGTGATTCTGCCGGTTCCGGTGTGCGGTGTTTCGATCTCTTTTGCCGTGAATCCGGTCAGATAATACTCGCCGACCGCCTCCGGGTGGTCGTCACAGTCCTTGCGGATTGCGCCCCACAGCTTTGGCGCATCCTGCCATTCATCAAACAGAATCGGCTTTGGGTTATTTAAAAGAAGAGCCGGTGATGTTTCTGCAACCGAAAGATATCCGCTTCGTTTCTCTTCATCCTGAAACTCGATGATGGTTTTGCAAGCTTTATTTGGTAAATTTCGAGTGATTCGTTTGGTGTTTTTCGAGTGATTTGTTTGGTAAATTTCGAGTGATTTGTTTGGTAAATTTCGAGTGATTTGTTTCGTGTTTTTCGGCTATTGCCGTTCCAGATAATTGATGAAGCCCTGCATCCAGATGCTGCCCTTGAAGCGGCGGCCGATGCCGGGTTCGCCGTAGAGATCCTTGCCGTTGATGGCGATGTCCATAATCAGACCGTTGCAATCGACCTTCAGGATGTAGACGGTGTCCTGTGTTAAGAAATTGGTCTCCCGCCGCCATTCCATGATTTCGCCCAGAACCGCATACTGGTCGCACTCCACGCCGTACGGCATGAAGTAATTGTCCACCAGCGTAAAGATGTCGTCCGTGCGCACGCGGTTGGTTACTGCGGAATACAGATCCATGTCCTCGAGCGTGAGCGATTCAATCGCCTCCTCGTCGCCGTCCCTTGCGGCCGCAATCTTTTTGCAGCGCTCTAAGGACTTGCGTCTTGCCGCCTCCCGCTGCTTTCTGGTCTTTGCCACCGGCAGAAGAATCGTCCCCCGCACCGAAAGCGCGGAGAGGGTTAAGCTTGTGCCGTGCGCCGGCAGTCCCGCGCCCTGACGCAGCTTAATGTACGGAATCATGTTTTGCAGGTAGAAGATGAGAGAGACGCCCACGCGGACATCGTCGCACATCCCGGCATACGAATCCTGGGCGGCATGCTGTTCCACCGTAATCGGTTCCGTCGAGGAAATCGAGGTGCCGCGCAAATAGGGATAATAATAATCGTAAGTAAAGCGCTGCTCCTCATCAAAGGTGCCGCAGACCGCAAGCCCCGCGCCGTTTATGTATTCCTTGCAAAACTGCGCAACGCAGGGTACCCCGTCCTTCGTCGAATAATCCCTGTCCGTCGACTGCTGGATGGAGTTGATGATGATTTTCTGTAATTCTTTTTTATCCGCGATATCGGAAAACCCGACCGCTCTCAAAAACTTATGCAATCTGTTTACCCTTTCGGAGTCAAAACCGCCGTGCCGCCCATGTAAGGCTGTAACACTTCGGGGATGGTAACCGTACCGTCTTCCTGTAAATGATTTTCCAAAAATGCGATGAGCATTCTGGGCGGTGCCACCACGGTGTTGTTTAAGGTGTGCGGCAGGTAGTTCGCACTGCCGTCCGCGGGACGCACGCGAATCTTCAACCGCCTTGCCTGCGCGTCACCTAAGTTCGAGCAGCTTCCCACCTCAAAGTACTTCTGCTGTCTGGGGCTCCATGCTTCCACGTCGCAGCTCTTGACCTTCAAATCCGCAAGATCGCCGGAGCAGCACTCCAAGGTTCTGACCGGAATCTCCATCGAGCGGAAGAGGTCCACGGTGTTCTTCCAGAGCTGGTCGTACCAGTACATGGAATCCTCCGGCTTGCAGACAACAATCATCTCCTGTTTTTCAAACTGATGAATGCGGTAGACGCCGCGCTCCTCGACGCCGTGCGCACCCTTCTCCTTGCGGAAGCACGGAGAGTAGCTGGTCAGCGTCTGCGGCAGGGTTTCCTCCTCCACGATCTGGTCGATAAACTTGCCGATCATCGAGTGCTCGCTCGTGCCGATGAGGTAGAGGTCCTCGCCCTCGATCTTGTACATCATCGCTTCCATCTCCGGAAAGCTCATGACGCCCGCGACCACGTTGCCGTGGATCATGAAGGGCGGCACGCAGTAGGTAAAGCCACGGTCGATCATGAAGTCTCTCGCGTACGCGATGACCGCGGAGTGCAGTCTCGCGATATCGCCCATCAGATAATAGAAGCCGTTGCCGGCGACACGTCTGGCGGCGTCAAGGTCGATGCCGTTGAAGGTCTCCATGATATCCGTGTGATACGGGATCTCATAATCGGGAACCAAGGGCTCACCAAATTTTTCAATCTCAACATTTTCCGAATCGTCCTTACCGATCGGCACGGAGTCATCGATCATCTGCGGAATGATCATCATGATCTCGGTAATCTTATCCGCGGTCGTCTTTTGTTCCTCTTCGAGCTCCTCCAAGCGCGCGGCATTTTTGGCGACCTCCGCCTTCAAGGCCTCGGCCTCCTCCTTTTTGCCTTCCTTCATCAGGGCGCCGATCTGCTTTGAGATCTCGTTGCGCCGGTTGCGCAGCGCATCGCCTTCCTTTTGCGCGGCGCGCACCTTCAAGTCGAGTTCGATGACCTCGTCGACCTTCGGCAGCTTGTCCTCCTGGAATTTCTTTTTGATGTTTTCCTTAACCGCGTCCGGGTTCTCCCGCAAAAATTTAATATCGAGCATTCCTTTATTCACCCTTCCTCGCCTGTGCTACCGCAGCGAATTCTTCATCACCCAATTCAATCTCACAGGTGCCTTCCACAATCTCTTTCGCGTAGACGTGGGAACCTTCCGTGGAGTGCACGGAGTTGATCACGACACCGGTGTTAAACTCATCCAGCAGCGCAAGGCAAAAACTCAACTGCCCGCCCATCTGGTGAAACGCGTCATACCGCACGAGCGCCATCTTCTGGTAGACGCCCTGCAGGCGCCGGTTGATCGTCTTGATGTCCTTGCGGTTCGACTCGTTGCTGTCGGAAATATACTTGTTATCCTCAAACAACTGCAGGATCTCCGCCTCGAGCGAGTCCGCATTTCCGCCGCGCGTCAACAGCTTTAACCGCTTCTGCAGCTTCGAAATCTTGCTCCCCTGCACGATCGCGAGGATGAGCAGGATGAGAACGCAGGCGGCAAGCGCCAAAAACAGTGCGCCCGGATCCACGTAAAGACCCATCGATTGAAAGATCTGACTCTCCATTTACGTTCCCCTTATTCCGTGCGCAGCAGGCGGTTGATGATCTTTTCCAGGTCGTCGTTCGTGTAGAACTCGATGTTCATCTTGCCGCTGCCGTCGCCCTTGCCGTCGATCGCGACCTTCGTGCCGATCGCCTGCTTTAGCTTCTCCTCCAGATCGCGGTAGACCGCGTCCAGACCTTCGTTTT
>JAFSRL010000188.1 GCA_017446125.1 Lachnospiraceae bacterium | reverse complement strand
GGGAAGGTATAATATATGACCTCCCCCTTGAGGGGGAGGTGTCCGAAGGACGGAGGAGGTGTTTCATGAGAAGTTTGGTTTGAGAAAGGATTTACAGACATGGCAGGATCAACGATAGGAAATATTCTACGGATGACAACCTTCGGCGAGTCGCACGGCGAGGCCCTGGGCTGTGTTTTGGACGGGTTTCCGGCGGGCATGAAGCTGAGCGAAAAAGACATCCAGCCGTATTTGAACCGCAGAAGACCGGGCACAAGAAGTGTTTCCACAAAGCGCACGGAGGAAGATAAGGTTGAGATTCTTTCCGGCGTGTTTCAGGGCGTAACGACGGGCGCTCCCATTGCGATGATTATCCGCAACAAGGGTGCGAACAGCAAGGATTACGATGCGCTTAAGCACACCTACCGTCCGGGGCACGCGGACTATACCTTTGATGCGAAATACGCAATCCGCGATTACCGCGGAGGCGGAAGAAGCTCCGGCCGCGAAACCGCCGCAAGGGTCTGCGCGGGTGCCGTGTGCATGAAGCTGTTAAAGGAGATGGGGATTGATGTCTATGCCTACACCGTTTCCATCGGAGATACGATCGTGAATCCAGACCGCTTTGACAGAAAGCTGATTTTGAAAACCGAGACCTGCATGCCGGATAAGGTCGCGGATGCGGAAGCAAAGAGCGCCATCGCGGCGGCAGCAAAGCTGAAGGATTCCCTGGGCGGTGTCATCGCCTGCGCAATGGAAAACGTTCCGGCAGGACTTGGCGACCCTGTATTTGAAAAGCTGGATGCGTCTTTAACGAAGGCGGTGATGAGCATCGGCGCGGCAAAGGCGGTGGAAATCGGACGCGGCATCTACGGCGCGTTTATGGACGGTGCCGCCTTCAACGATGCATTTGTTGAAGAGGACGGGGAAATCAAGAAGGTCACGAACAATGCCGGCGGTATTCTTGGAGGAATATCCGACGGGGATACGATTCTTCTGCGCGCCTTTTTCAAACCCACACCTTCCATTGCGATGCCGCAAAAAAGCGTGAACGACAAAGGAAAGAATACGTCCTTAACCATAAAAGGACGGCACGATCCGGTAATCGTGCCGCGTGCCGTTGTTGTTGTGGAAAGCATGTGCGCCTTTACGCTCTTAGACGCGCTGCTATTGAACATGAGCGCAAAGGCATCAAACGTGAAGACCTTTTATGCGCGTCCCAACTCGTGAAAGATGATGCAGTTGGGCTGGTCGACTTTGATTTCGGGGCCGTTCATGATGAGCGTCCCCTTTTCCATGTCCACCGCAAAGAAGGTCATGGAGTTGGATTCGTGATTTAAGCTCACAAGGTGCTTGTTGTCCGGGAACAGAATCGCGTCCTTCGGATACTGTCCGGCAACCGGCAGGCACAGATTCATCGTAAGCAGTCCCGTCTTTTGGTCCGCGGTGAAGACACTCACCGTATTCTCGCCCACGTTTGAGGAGATGAAGTATTTGTAATCCTGCGACTTCGTCAAGGCGGAAGCGACATTGCCGTGAATGTCCTTTTCGTTTGTGGTGGAAATCATCTGAATCTCTTCAAACTCCGGCATGTCGTCCTTGCCGAGCTTGTATTCG
This sequence comes from Lachnospiraceae bacterium, assembly GCA_017446125.1. GTDB lineage: Bacteria > Bacillota > Clostridia > Lachnospirales > Lachnospiraceae > Butyrivibrio. The sequence continues at coordinate 4,181 of JAFSRL010000188.1, read as the reverse complement.
TAAACCCCGATCTGGCAGCTCTGCTCATGAACCACATAGAGGTACTTTCCGTCCTTGGAAAACTGCATGTGGCGCGGCGCGCTTTCCTGATCGGAGTGAATGGCATCGATTTCCTTGAGCTTTCCGGTCTCATGGTTGAACCGGTAAACGATGATGCGATCCATCCCCAAGTCGCAGGCAAGTAAAAACTTGTTGTCCCTGGTCATCTTGACGCACTGCACATGCGGTAAGAAATTGCGTCCCGCGGTCATGCCCAGACCCTTGTGATAGACCTCGTCCGTAATCTCGCCGATTGCACCGGATTTCTTTAAGCTCAAAACCGTGATCTTTGCGTCATGATAGCCTGCGCAGAAGAGGTACTTGTCATCGCGGGAGCAGGAGAGGTAACAGCCGCGCATCCCGTGGATGGAAGCTTCATTTAAGAAGGACAAGGACCCGTCCTCACCGATGGAGTAGGATTCCAAACCCGCATCCGTTATGCTGTAAAGATTCTTCCGGCTTCTGGAAATCGTAATGTAAGAGGAATTGGTGATTCGTACGGCCTCTTTTTCGCTCATGCGGCCCTTTTTCACATCGACGTCGTAGACGCGGATGCCGTAGTCGGTGCCGCTGCCGACCGTATAGCTGGACACATACGCAACATAGCTGTTTTTTGCCATGAAAAACCCTCCTGTTCGCTACGCTCACATAAGAAGTCAACCGCCATTCCAGTGTGCTTCGCACGGGCGGTTGCCTGCGTCTGTGAAACATTAACTTACGCATCCCCGCAGCAAGTGCGTGTCTGCTATAATATACAATTAAATCATACCACATTTTGTATCAAATCTACTAAAAATTATTGATTTTTGTGCAAATTTTCTATATAATGTGTTAGGAAGTTTAGGCGGTACAAGATAGGTTATAATCTGCTACAATGAAGGCGCGTCATTTACGGATGGAAGCCACATTTCGCGAGAAGGCAATCGACAGAATCGCGAAGTTTGGCCGCAAGCACAAGCATTTACGATTTCTATGTTACCCGGCAGCGGTTATCGTCGTCGCCGGCTATCAATTCATCCTTCTTTTTAAAGACAATACGAAGCGGTTGATTTCGACTGCCTGTGTGTTATGTGCGTTTTCGGCAAGCGCCTCTTTTTCCTATCCGGCGTTTTCCATGGCAAGCGGCTTCACGTCAGGCGATGCGAATGCGGACGTGATGGGAGCGACGCGCGGGGAGCTTTCCCTGAATGACCTTTTGGCGAGCATGGAAGAAAGCGACACGGAATACGCCGCGACCTTGAATGCAAAAAGTGTTTCCGTGGAAGAGGTTGTGGATGAAAAGGCGTTAAGCAGTGAGGGCGAGAGCGAATACACCGACGCGCAGGATGGCGACATTTCCTCCGTTTCCCTTGCGGATTTCGCGGGCGTGGATGTCAAGAGCGACCTCGCGGACGCGGAAATGACTGCGGACGGAAACGCCGTTTTTCTGCCGGATGACTGGCGTTTGATTCTGGTCAACAAACAACACCCCATTCCGGAGGGCTATGATTTTCCGCTGGGCGACATCAACCGGAGAATGCATTGCGATGAGCGCATTATCGGCAATTTGCTGGAGATGATGCAGGGCGCGCTGGACGACGGCATTTCGCTGGAGATTCGTTCCCCGTACCGGAATTTAAACCGGCAGGAGTATTTGTTTGAGGCGCACATTCAGGATTATATGGAAAAGGGCTTGAGCTATATGGATGCTTACAGTGTGACAAGCAAGGCGGTGACGCTGCCGGGCTCGAGCGAGCATCAGATCGGGCTTGCGATTGATATTACTTCCAGCGGGTACAGTGCGCTGGACGAGGGATTTGCGAATACGAAGGCAGGGCAGTGGCTGGCGGAAAACAGCTACCGCTACGGATTCATTTTACGCTACCCCAAGGGGAAGGAGCACATCACCGGCATCGGATTTGAGCCGTGGCATTTCCGCTATGTGGGCACGGATGCCGCAACCGTCATGAAGGAGGAGGACTTGACCCTGGAGGAATTCTGGGATCGCCACGTATACCATTAATGTATGAGCTTTTGAAAACAGAAGGGCGTGCGAAAAGAGGCCGCCTGACAACCGTACACGGAGTGATTGAGACGCCCGTCTTTATGAATGTCGCAACGGCGGCAGCCATCAAAGGCGGCGTTTCCGCGTATGACTTAAATACGATCGATACGCAGGTCATGCTTTGCAATACGTATCACCTGCATCTGCGTCCCGGGGATGACGTTGTTTATAAAGCGGGCGGTCTGCATTCTTTTACCGGATGGCGGAAGCCGATCCTCACGGACTCCGGCGGCTTTCAGGTTTTTTCTCTTGCCGCAAGGCGCAAGATCACGGAGGCCGGTGTGACTTTTCGCTCGCACATCGACGGGCACAAGCTCTTCATGGGACCGGAGGAGAGCATGCGGATCCAGTCGCACTTGGGGAGCACGATCGCAATGGCGTTTGACGAGTGTCCCGACGCGCGTGCGGACAGGAGCTATGTGCAGCCTTCCGTGGATCGTACAACGCGGTGGCTTGTGCGGTGCAAAAAAGAGATGGAGCGGTTGAATGCGTTTGAGGAGACCGTGAATCGGGAGCAAATGCTCTTTGGAATTAATCAGGGTGCTGTGTTTGACGACATCCGCATCGAGCACGCCAAGCGGATTTCTGAGATGGATCTCGACGGTTACGCGGTCGGCGGGCTTGCGGTCGGGGAGACGCATGAGGAGATGTATCATGTTCTTGAAGAGACCGTTCCCTACCTGCCGCAGGACAAACCGACGTATCTGATGGGTGTGGGTACGCCGGAGAATATTTTGGAAAGTGTTGCGCGTGGCATCGACTTCTTCGATTGTGTGTATCCGTCGAGGAACGGAAGACACGGGCATCTCTATACACATTTTGGCAAAATCAATCTGATGAATGCACGCTACGAGCTGGATGAGCGGCCCATTGAGGAGGGCTGTCAGTGCCCCGCATGTCAGGGACATTCCAGGATGTACATCCGGCACCTGTTGAAGGCCGGTGAGGTTCTGGGATTGCGCCTGTGTGTCTTGCACAATCTTTATTTCTACAATCATCTGATGCAGGAAATCCGCGATGCGCTGGATGCGGGGACGTTTGCAAAGTTCAAAAATGAGACTCTTTATCGCCTTACAACTGGATGAAACGTTCCGGGATGCGCTCTTTGATGTGACGGATGCGATGCGAACGCAGGGCATTCAGGCGCGCTATGTTCCGGAAGAGAATCTTCATGTGACGCTGGCGTTTTTGGGAGAGGTTGCACCGGGAACGATTCCGGTGATCGAGGAAGCGATCTGCTCTGTTCCGTTTACGCCGCTGACGCTCACAACAGGGGACATCGGGAACTTCGGAAATCTTTTATATGTCGGGTTGGAGGATAATGCTGAGTTGAAACGGTATGTTTCCCTGCTCAGGAATGCACTGGAGCAACACGGGATTGTTTTTGACCGCAAGAAGTTTAAGGCGCATATCACCATCGCGAGAAAGGTGGAAGGAAACCGCGCGTTTCATCTGCAGGTAAAGAAGGTCCGCATGACAGCGCGGGGCGTTTCACTCTTTCGTTCCGACCGCGTCGACTCTCAGATGCGATATACGGAGATCGGGTATTATGCGTGAGGAGGCAAATAATTTGGAACTGAAACGTTTAGATTATCAACTAACTGTATGTAAGGTGGCGGATTTCTCAGACATCCGAACGGAGTCAGATTTTTACTTCATCGGACGGACGGAGGAGGAGTTGTCACTTGTATGTAAAACGGAGGAGACACCGTCAAATACCATAGAACGCGATGACGGGTGGAGAGGCTTTCGCATTCAAGGGGTACTTGATTTTTCGTTGATCGGGATATTATCACGGCTGTCCGGAATTCTTGCGGAACACAAGATTGGCATTTTCGCGGTATCAACATTTAACACGGATTATATACTGGTGAAGGAAGAGAACTTTGAACGGGCACTTAGTGTGCTGGAATCGGAAGGTTATACGGTGGTTTAGGCATAAAGCAGATGGTTTATAAAAGAGTTAAAAGGAGCAGCATTATCCTGCCTTTTTGGAAAATGCCTTAATAAGATAGAGCAAATATCCTCCCAGAACAACAACGATTATTAAAAGGTTGAGAATCATTTCTGCCTGTGGGCTCAGACTACCTTCGGCGCT
>JAFSRL010000187.1 GCA_017446125.1 Lachnospiraceae bacterium | reverse complement strand
TGGCACCCTTTATCCAACTCAAACCCGAGATGGCGAGTTATGATTGCGGCACAATGAACTGGATGTATTTCGGAGTCTTCAACAATAACCCGAAGTTTTTAGAAACGATGGGTCTGAAGATGCAGGAAGTCAGTGTCAAGCCCGAAATCGAAGTTTTTGATGTTGGCATGATTAATGATGCCGCATACTATCTCAAGAAAGGCTTCTTAAAGGCACCTCTTCATTTCCAGTTCTGTATGGGTGTGGCAAGTGGCATTGATGCAACAACGGAGAATCTCGTGTTCATGAAGAACACGATGGACAGAGTTGCACCCGGCTCTACATGGAGTGCTTTTGGCGTAGGCAAGGGTGCCATGGAAACCATGTATGCGGCAGTAGCACTTGGCGGGCACATCCGTGTCGGCATGGAGGACAATGTCTTCTACAAAAAAGGCGAGCTGGCAAAGAGCAATGTTCAGTTTGTGGAACGTGCAAGACGCGTGATTGAAGAGTATGGCCTTGAGGTCGCGACATCGGATGAGGCCAGACTGATTCTTGGATTAAAGAAATAAGGGAGGTGGGTTCTTATGATTAAAGGATTAACAAGAGGTTGTACAAAACTTGTTCAAAAGTTTTTACCTGATGCGTTCTTATTTTCAATCTTACTGAGCGCAATCGTATTTATCCTAGGGATTGTTGTGACGGGGCAGACGCCTTTGGGTATGATTATCCACTGGGGGAACGGATTCTGGAATCTGCTTGCATTTAGTATGCAGATGGTGTTGGTCGTGGTACTCGGCGGTGTTGTTGCAAATGCTCCGGTGGTGTTGCGCCTAATCAAGCGCCTTGCAAAAATTCCGAAGACGCCTGCGCAGGCTGTCATCCTCGTGACATTTGCTTCCGGGATTGCAGTTATGATTCAGTGGGGATTCGGACTGGTTTTCGCAGCCGTTATCGCAAGAGAAGTTGCGAAAGAAGTAAAAAAAGCAGACTTCCCGCTTTTGATTGCTGCCGGTTATTCTACGTTTATGCTAAGTGTCTTGACAAGCTCCATGGTCATGAAAGCAGCCTCCAATCCGGAAGAACTGTTGATGCAGACCGGAAATGTCGTCACGGAGGTTCTCCCGATTGCAACTACAGCGTATCACCCTTGTACGTTGATGGCACTGGGGCTTATGTTCGTAACCTTACCGTTTATCAACGCGAGAATGCATCCGTCGGAAGCTGAGACCAGACCGCTGGATCCGGCACTGTTCCCCGAACAGACAGAACCCGCTGCACTGGATAAGACCGGGATGTCTCCGGCACAGAGATTTGAGAATAGCCGACTGGTGGCAATCCTTACCTTTGTCTGTGGCGTGGTATACATCTTCTGGTATTTTGTAATTGCAAAGAAGTCAATGGCAATCGACATGATGAACTTCATGCTGTTCATGGTCGGTATCCTTTTACACGGAACCCCAATGGCATTCATTAAGGCAGTGGGTAATTCCATTAAATCCGGTTCCGGAATTCTGATTCAGTTCCCGTTCTATGCCGGCATCATGGGTATGATGACAGGGCTCAATGCCAACGGCGTGTCCCTCGCAGCTGTCATTTCCCAAGGATTTGTCTCAATTGCCAACACAAAGACCATGCCGATTTTTACGTTTTTAAGCGCGGCTCTCGTGAATATGTTTGTACCGTCCGCAGGCGGGCAGTGGGCCGTTCAGGCGCCGGTTATGTTCCCTGCTGCAAAAGCGCTTGGTACTGATTATGCGATTACAACAATTGCCATGACCTGGGGTGATACTTGGACAAACATGATTCAACCGTTCTGGGCACTTCCGGCTCTGGGTATTGCCGGACTCGGCGTCAGAGATATTATGGGTTATTGCGTGGTTGTGTTGATTTGGACTGGAATCATCATTCTGGCATCATTGCTACTGTGGTCCTATGTATTTCTGTAAATGCTGATTATTGGTGAAAAACGATTTACATTATTGAATGTGGGTATCTCCATAGAAGGGAAGGGGGTGGTTTAGACCATCCTCTTCCCTTTTTACATGTCCGTTTTATTGCCCACAAAATGGCTTTATAATAAAAGTATGAGAGTCAGGTAAAGCGTCAGATAAGGTAAGAGAAGAGAAAAGGAGGTCATGTCATGATGATTTCACCGGACTATTATGTAGATCAGCACAAAGATAAGTCTTACGAGAAACTCCTCCCCATCAGGGACGAGCTAATCGACAGTATCAGAACCTTCGAGAAGCAAGGCCCTGCAGCAAACGATGTAATAATCGCACCATCCCCCGATGTCAGGTACCAGATGGGTTTGAAGTATCTGGGGAAGCTGTGCGAACTGATCGCGGAGAAGTATAATGAGAAGTTGTGGGAGTAGATAAGAAAAGCGCGGATTATGCCCTGTGTCTTCGGGAACAGGGTGAATCTCATTTTTGCGATAACATTCAGTTTTTGATAGAATTATTGATGAAGGGAGAATTATAGCATGCCTGCATTATCAATGTTTTACGGAATAATTGTCAGAATGCAAAGCGAAAAAGGTGGCAAGCACCATAAGCCGCACATCCATGCAATCTACGGCGATTATGAATTGGTCGTCGCAACAGATGGTGAGGTTCTTGAAGGAGAATTCCCGGCCAAACAAAAAAAGTTGCTTGATGCGTGGATTCAGATACACGAAGATGAATTAAACGCCAACTGGAAGCTGTTGGCAGAAGGCGAAGGTTACTTCAAGATTGCGCCTTTAAGTTAAGGAGGTTAGTCATGTTGCGTCCGACAGCAACAAACGTAATCCCGGAAACGAACTATAAGCTAAGAATCGAATTTGACAATGGCGAAATCAAACGACTGGATGTGACTCCCTTTATAAAGGGAGACTGGTATGGTCGACTGTCTGATGTCAATTATTTTAATGCAGTCAAAGCCGATGGCTTTACGTTGGTGTGGCCTGATGGACAAGATTTGTGCCCCGATGATGTGTATGAATTAAGCGAAAAAATCTAATCAATTTCGAAATCGTATAACACATCGGAAACCTATCCGAATCCGGCGTAAAGGACCGGAAGAAAAAAGTGTTGTAAAGGACGCGAAGAATTCAAACAGGACGGAACGTTTTGAGGGCGTCAGGCATTCTTCAGCCTTGCTAAAATATTTTGCACCTTAATGATTGCCTGCGAAATCTGTTCCTGACCTTCATTGATTCTTGACTGCACAAAGAAGTCCGCAATCAGACCGTCGAAGAAGAAATCCGCAAAGGTTAAGAAACCGTCGACATCGACGTTCAGTTGCTCGATGTCCCTGACGTCATCGAGCTCATCGGAGAACGTGCTTAGGTCGCGCTTTGCCTGTTCAATATAAACCGATGCGTCATTGATTTTTGCGTGCTTCATAAATCCGGAGAAGATGCCGCCGCCGATGAGGTCGAGCAGTCCCCAGTTGCGTGCGGAGTCCAGCTTCGCCTGCGCCTCCTGCAAGCTTTGAATGGCGCGCTCTCCGGCGGCAATCGCTTCCGACAGTTCTTCCTGATGATTGTAAGTATCCATAGGCACCTCCTCTTTGATAATAACATATTGCGCATGAAAGTGTTCGTTGGTACTATAAACTGGTGATTAGAAGGCAAACATGAACACGAAAAGGAGAACGGCATGAAGGAAAAAATCGAAGTATTTGATTACGCAAGTGAAATCATGAAGGGGTTCCCGAAGGGAATTCTGCTCAACACGCAGGCGGAGAAGTTTAACTCCATGATCATCGGCTGGGGGCATCTGGGAATCGTCTGGGGAAAGCCCACCTTCCATGTTTATGTCAGGGAGCACCGCTTCACAAAGGAGCAGTTGGACAAGACGGATTCGTTTTCCGTCAGCGTCCCGTTAGACAAGCCGGACCCCGTGATTATGAAAGTCTGCGGGACACTTTCCGGAAGAACCGTCGACAAGGTACAGGAGGCAAATCTTGTTTTGGAGGAGCCGGATGTGATTGACACGCCGGCATTGAAGAATTATCCGCTGACGCTTGAATGCAAAAAGCTCTATGCGCAGGAACAGATTCTTGGCGATATTCCGGAGGACATCCGTAAGGTCATGTATCCGCAGGATGTGGACAGCTCTTATTACAGGGCGAATAAGGACGCGCACACCATGTACATCGGGGAGATTGTCAGCGCGTATATTATCAAGTGAGAACAAAGGACTTCCGTTTTTTTTACACTTGTGATAATATGGAGTGCGGTAGTCAAGTTTTATTGTTTTAAGGAGGTAATTGATTATGAAGAAGTTTATTGTCGGAATCGCTTCCATGGCGATGGTATTCTCTTTGGCTGCATGCGGCGGTGCATCCACACAGCAGCCGGCGGCGACGGAAGAAGCGACGGAAGAAGCGGCGGCAGAAGAAGGCGCTGCGGAGGAAGAGGCCGGTACGGCGGTTTCCATCTACGAAATCTACAACAGAACCGGCGAGAAGGTCACCGAGCTCTACATGTATGAAGCAGGGAGCGAGGACAAGGGTACCAACTATGCGGACCAGATTCACGGGAACCACGCAACACTGGATATGGGCGAGCTTCCCACCGGTGTGGACTTCGTTCTGGAGTTCGTGACGGAGAGTGGTCGTGTAGGAACCTTCGAGACGCTGCACGCGGAAGAGGCTCCCATCACCCTGCTTGCAGAGGACGCGATGACAGGCGCAACCATGATTGCGTTTGAGACACCGGTAGAGCCTGCGCAGTATGAAGTAACCAACAGCACGGGCGAGAACGTGACGGACCTTTACATCTATGAGGTTGGCAGCGCGGACAAGGGCACGAATCATGCCGGCGACGGTATGGCGGACGGCGACACGGTCAGCATCGACTACGGCGAGAATCCGGTCAACATCGATTACACCATCGAGTACACGACCGAGAGCGGAAGAACCGCACAGTTCGATACGCTCTCCGTGGAGATCGCACCGATCTACCTGCTGGCGGAAGATGCCATGACGGGCGCAACCCCCATTTCCTTTATGGCACCCCAGTAAGCAACCAGTTTTATTGACACAAAAGACCCGCGGTTGGCCGCGGGTCTTCTTATTTCCGGATAATACTCCGACCTACTGCAGTCTTGCCAGAATCCGCTCCTCGTCGTAGTCCGGGGCTTCCGCAAGAACGGCATCGTAGACAGGTTCAATCACGACAGGATCTTCTTCAAGCTCTTCCGCGATGCGGGAGAGTTCATAGCCCTTGAGGACTTTCTTGCGAACCAACGATGTTACGCGACGCAAATCGCCAAGGGAGAGACCTTGCTCAATTCCTTGCTCGATTCCCATGGCAAGCCCTTCATTTCTGGCATCCGCGATATGTTCTTCGTATCTGAAATACATAGTCGATACCTCCTCGTCGTGTCGGACATAGTCCACAATCTCGTTGATGCGGTTTAAGTCTTCTGTAACTGCAAGCTCCTTTTTGGTATTGCTTAAAAAGTGCAGGAGCGCCTCTACCGTTTCACTGGAATCATCAATCGCTGCACCCTTGGTCCTGACATCTGTTCTTGCGGCGCCGCAGTTTAGGAAGATGGTTTCCGCGCCATCGTCGTAGTCAATCTCCGGCGCATCGGTGCAGACATTCCGGATGCTGTAAACCATCCTGCCCAGGCCGAATGGGTCAAACGGCATAAACATGATTGTATAGGCCTTCGGCAGACGCCCGGGATCATCTCCTGTCTTCAAAAACCGGCTGTCCTGCTTGGCACGGTAGAACCGCACCCGTTTTGGCAGGGATTGTCGCGCGCTTACCTTTTTCTCCGGCTCAATGTCATAGAAGGTGTCTACACTGGTTTCGAAAATCTCGCCGTCAGCGGACTCTTCCACAATGACATCCATTCTTGCACCGCGCTTATCGCGGTTGATTCCGGAATACACCTTCTGTGTTGTGACCCGCAGCTTACGGATTTCCTTGTTAAAGAGAATTCCCAAGAGCAGGCGGCAGAAGGTTTCACCGTGCTCCGGACTGGAGACCACCTTCTCCAGGAGGAAGTCATCCGTGAGGTTCATCTCTTCCAGCATGCGGTACACATAGGCTCTGTTCGGTTTCGTTTCTTTTTTCATACACACTCCTTTCGTCGCGCTCTCACGAAGGAAAGAAGTGCCTGTGAAACAACAGACTGCCTACTTTTAAGTATAGCAGAAACACATGGCTTTGCAATTCATGGGAACGCAAAATATACAGTTTGTTCATGGGAAAACCGGGCTATCAGATTTCCGAAGCGGTGGGCTCCGGGCCGGTGATTGATTGTTATATTAACATGCGGGACGATGAATTGCAATAGAAAGTATCGGGATTCCAATCCGGAATCCCGATACGTATACTACATCACCCCTTCACCGCGCCTGCCGCGACACCCTTGATGATGTGCTTCTGGCAGGTCAGGTAGAAGACGATTACGGGAATGATGCTAAGAAGGATCAACGCCATGGTCGCGCCAAGGTCGACCGTTCCGTAGCTTCCCTTCAGGTACTGGATGTGAATGGGAATCGTCCGATATTCGTTGATGTCGAGCACCAGCACCGGCAGAAGATAATCATTCCACACCCACATGATTTCAAGAATCCCGACAGAAATCAGGGTGGGCTTCAACATGGGAAGCACGACGGAAAAGAAGGTTCTGACGGGACCGCATCCGTCGATGGCGGCGGCTTCTTCAATCTCCAAGGGAATTGATTTCACAAAGCCCACAAACATGAAGATTGCGAGCCCGGCGCCGAACCCCAAGTAAACCACGGGGATTGTCCAGGGCGTATTGAGCTTGAGAGAGTCTGCTGTTTTGGAAAGCGTGTACATCACCATCTGGAAGGGAACGACCATCGAGAAGACACACAGATAGTAGATCACCTTGCATAAAAGCGAGTTAACGCGCGCGATGTACCAGGCAGCCATCGAGGTAAACAACAGAATCAGTGTGGTGGAAAGGAACGTGATTACCACGCTGTATGCCGCACTTTTCCAGAACGGATAATTGCCGAAGGTCATGCCCTTGATGAAATTGGAAAAACCGGCGGCACTCTCCGCGTTCGGAAGCGCGAAGGTATCCGTCTTGACAAAGGTATTCAGTTTGAATGAATTGATTACGACCGTCAGCACCGGCAGGACATAAATCACGCAGATGACGGCAAGCACAACGCTGAGGATGGTTTTTCTTCTTGCTTCCGCACTCATTGCTGTACCTCCTTTCTTCTGGTGAAGTAAAGCTGAATCAGTCCCAGGCCCGCGACCAGAATAAAGAACAGCACCGCCTTTGCCTGCGCAACACCCTGGGAAGCGGTGCTCTGCCCGTAGAAGGTGTTGTAGATGTTGAGCGCCAGCATCTCCGTCTGCTTGACGGCGCTTCCGTTCGGAAGAATCGTGAAGGGCTGTCCCGCGGTCAGGGCAAGGTTCTGGTCAAAGAGCTTAAACCCGTTTGTCAAAGACAAAAAGGTGCAAATCGTAATCGAAGGCATCACGTTCGGAATCGTGACTTTGAACAGGGTCTGCCACCGGCTTGCGCCGTCAATGCGCGCGGCCTCGAGCATATCCTCCGGAACCGCCTGCAGTCCGGCGATGTAAATGATCATCATGTAACCGACCTGTTGCCAGCACATCAAAATGATGAGGCCCCAGAAGCCGTACTTCGCATTCAACAGAATCGACGTGTTAAACCGCGACAGAATCCCGTCGAAGATCATCGACCAGATGTAACCCAAAACAATACCGCCAATCAGGTTGGGCATAAAGAACACGGTCCGGAACAGGTTGCTTCCCTTGATGCCCTGCGTGAGCGCATAAGCGACCGCAAAGGCAAGCACATTGATGAGGACAAGGGAGACAACGGCGAACATTGCCGTGTACCAGAACGCGTGCCGGAAGCTGCTGTCCGAAAACGCCTGCACATAGTTCGAAATCCCGATGAATTTCGCGTCGCGAATCAGACGGAATTTACAAAACGATAAATAAATGCCCTGCAGAAACGGCCAGACAAATCCGATTGCGAAGGCGGCGGTTACGGGACCCAAAAACAAAAGTCCGAAACGTGAGATTTGCTGCGCACCGGGGGAAGAACCCCCGGCGCCTTTGAACAATGTTTTCATCAGTTATTTGCCAATCCGTACTGCGTTGCCCAGCCGTCCACGAAGGCGGTGCGTACAAGCTCCCAATTCGCATCGGACTGATCCGCATTGTACTGGTTCAGTGCACTGACCAGTGCCGCACGGTAATCATCGACGTTGGGCTGGTAGTTGGTAACCCAATCCATCACGTAGCAGCCGTTTGCGGTATAATCCGCAGCATCCTGTAAGAAACCGTTTGTGGATTCCGCGGCGTTCTTATAAGGCATGATGCCGAAGCTGTCGACCAGCTTTCTGGACGCATCCGGATCCGTGACGCACCAGACTAAGAAGTCCATGGTCGCCTGCTGATCCGCTTCGGAAACGTTTGCGTTGATCGCCCAGCAGTTTTCCGTTCCGCAGTTAAGACCGGCTTTTTCCTCACCTTCCACACCGCAGTAGTACGGAATCATCGTTGCGTTCGGAACGGTTTCTGATACCGCGCTGTACTCCCAGGAACCGTTGACAAAGAATGCAGCCTTGCCTTCCTTGAATTCCGCTTCCGCGTCATGTCCGCCGGTCGCAAGATCGGTCGGTGCAACGGTGGAGTTGTTGATGCAAAGGTCATAGAGGTTCTTGAAGTTCTCCATGTACGCGCCGGAAATCTCAGGCGGGCACTCTGTCCAGCCGCCCGCGTCACGCGATTCATAGTAGTACTCAAGGTTTGCCATGTGACCGGTGAAGCGCCAGCTCGAGGACGGATCCATGTCGGAAGCGCTGAATGCGTCGAAGCCAAGCTCGGAAGCGCGCGCATGGATGTCTTCGGCGACCGCCTTTAAGGTCTCGAAGTTCGTGATCTCATCGATGGAGTGGCCTGCCTGCTCGATCAGGTCCGGATTTGCAATGATGCCGTAGCACTCATAGCAGTAACCGATCGATACGAGCTTGCCGCTTTCGTCGTAGAGGTTGTACGCGTCGGTGTTCAACTCGTTTGCGATGGGCGTGCCGGTCAAGTCAATCACGTAGTCCGCCCAGTCCTTGACGCCTGCCTGATTACCCACGACAAAGAGCGTGGGCGGCGCGGACTTATCCATTTCCGCGTTCAGGGTCTGGTTGTAGGTGCCGCTTGCCGCGGTCACGACCTTGACCGGAACACCGGTTAAGTCGGTGTAGGTTGCCGCGATTTCCTGCAGGACTTCGTCAGATTCCGGCTTGAAGTTGAGCCAGTAGACGCTGCCGCCTGTGCTGTCGGCTGCTGCCTCAGAGCCTGCCTCCGCTGCCGGTGCGTTTTCGGCAGGTGCCGCTGTGTTACCGCCGCCCGACGTGCCACCGCCGCCGCAGCCCGCAAGCAGGCTTAAGGCCATTGCTGTTACAATTGCGATACTGAGTTTCTTTTTCATTTTTAACCCTCCTTTGATAAAAAAACTACAATACTATTTTATCACATTTTCATTTTTTTGCGATCCCTCCTCCTTCGCCCCCTTCTTTTCCAGACGGATGTAGATGAAGGAAATGGCGATTGCCAATAGGCCGGAGATTAAGAAGACCGCGATGCGGGAAACGTCGCCGCTTTCCGCGAAGTCATACATGGCGATCTTCGCGCAGGTAAGGAGGGCAAGGCCCAGTCCGTAGACGCGCACGCTCTTTTGCTTGATGACGGAGCCCAAAATGACGCTGGCAATCGAGAGCACCATGAGCGCGATGCTGATGATTACGGGCAGCTCCACGTCCACCATAAAGATCATAAAGGTTAAGTAGATCACGAGGATCAGGTAGCGGTTGATGTTCTTGAAACCGTATTGCTCCTTCAACAGGAAGAGCGTCACAATGAGACCGCTTGTTAAGAGCATCAGGTATTCCGGCCAGTTGTTGTCACCGATGACCGCCGTATGGAAGATGATAATCAGAACCGTCACCGCGTAGTTGAAGAAGCGCGTGTACTCGTCCTTCAACTTAGGCAGAAGGTTTGCAAGAATGGAAACCAGTGCCAAAAGGAGTGCGCAGAAGGCGACGCGCATCGCGGGTGTATCGAAGAGATCATAGGACTTCGGGAACGCCGCTGCCGCAGACAAAAAGGCAATGACTGAGAATGCACTGAAGGCTGCCACCGTGACGGTTTTGTGCGAGTGCAGGACAAAGAGGCTCGCAAAGATGAGCGCCGCGTAGGGAATCCACAGGTACGCTTCCGTGGCGCCGAAGAAGAACAGCATGCCCGCGAACAGGACAACAAGGTGCTGCCATTCGTAGCGCTTCTTCATGTAGGCGAAGGTTGCGCTTGCGTAGCACAAGAGCACCGGAATGAGCGCGAACCAGTCGTTGTACGCGGGGCGCGTGATGTAGGCGAAGAGCAACCACATAACATGCAGGGCAAATACATCGACCCAGAGGAAGCCGGATTTCTTTATGAAGTTCCGGATGAGCGTCATCACAAACGGTAAGGAGAAGAGCAGGGTGTAGACAAGCTCTTTTGCAAAGGTGATGTCCGCGTCACCCCGTTCCATAACCATCATGAAGAAGAAGGCAAGCAGGGTAAACGTGTGGCAGGAATAGACCGCGATGAGACGCGTTATGTTTTCTTCCTTTTGTAACAGTAAGATGACCTGTCCGATTGCGATGGAGAACAGCATGGGCAGGACACAGATGATGAAGGCGGTGTCCTGTGCCGCGATGGCGGTGAAGGGAATGGTGAACAGGCACATCGAAATTACCTGCACAAGATCCGCCGCCAGACGCTTCGTCGTAACAGGCAAAAGCGCCGCCGTTAAGTTGATGGCAAAGATGAGCACCGCGATGGTCGCAAAGTACCCCTGGTCCATTGCACCGTGATACGGGAAGAAGCAGGCAATCACGCCCAGGTGCAGGATCAGCCGCATTAAAAAGCTGTCGCGCTTTCTGGAGAAGAGCGCGGCAAAGGCGGAAATCAGAACCGTCGCGGCAATCGCCAAGGGCGAGTTCAGCAAATGCGTGAACAGATAATTGACGATGGTCGACGCGTACAGACCAATCAACCCTAAGCTTGTCAAAACAACGGAGAACTTCTCTAAGCGTTTTCTGACAAAGAGCTCCGAAACAAGAATGAGTCCGATAAAGATCAGATACAAGAATACGCCCTGCACCATATCGGGCAGCATTGTGATGCCGAAGGTGACCAGCGCGACGATGACAAAGAGCACACCGATGATCGCGAGCAGGTTCGCCCCGATCCGGAACTCCAAGTTGTTCCTTTCCATGGCTTCCCTGACCGGATTCCCGGCGGGAGTAGGCCGCACGGCAAAAGGCTTCTGCAGCTTTTGCGCAAACCCCGGTGCTGCCTTTTGCTGCGATGCTGCCGGTTGCGGTGCTTCCTGCGGCTTCTGCACCAGGGGCTGCAGCACAACACGCCCGGGGATGACCCTGGGCTGCGGCTGTTGCACCGGCGCCTGTTGTACCGGTGTCGGTTGCGGAACCGGCCGCTGTTGTACCGGTGCCTGCTGCTGAACCGGTACCTGTTGCGGAACCGGCTGCTGTACCGGCTGCTGTAACGGCATCTGCTGCTGTACCGGCAGCGGCTGCTGCACCGCCTGCCGCACATGCACGGCTTCCATGATATCGATGATGCGGTCGAGCTTCTTGCTGATCTCTTCCATCTGCGCGGCAGTGTCCCGCGCCGCATCGTTTTGATTCAGATTGTTCGTATCCATAATCCTTCCTCCTGTTGCTACAAAAAACAGTCCGTTCACTATCATACCGCAAGCGGCGTCGTCAGGTCTCAAAAATTGAGAAAGAATATGATATGATAGTATTTAATATGAAGAAACAGGGAAAAATCACGACCATATATTCGCTTGCGGTGCTGCTTTTGCTGTTGCTGAGCGCCTGCGGGAGGGCGGCACAGAACCGTTTGGCGAGTAGTACGCCGGATGCGCCGGACGTTCCCGTGACGGCGCATTACTGCCTTGTTGCGGAGAACATCGAGGACTACCAGTGGCGCAGGCTGTTTTTGTCGACTGCCCGCGAGGGCTTAAAGCAGGGCGTGTTCGTCGAGGCGATGAACGATGACCTGCCCACCGACTACGCGAAGCAGGATTTGCTAAAGGCGGCAATCGCGTGCAAGCCGGACGGCATCTTTTTGGAGGGCGACAACACGGAGGAGACCGCTGCCCTCATCGACAAGGCGACACAGGAAGGCATCCCCGTAATCACCTTAATGGCGGATGCCGAAAACAGTTCGAGAATCTGTCACATCGAAAGCGGAAACTACCACTTAGGCCGCGCCTACGGAAGACAGATCATTCAGGCGGCAAAGGAGTTGAACCTCACGGGGCAGCAGGATGTTCTGGTCATCGTGGATGACGCTTTGAACCGACAGAACCGCTCCAGCGCAATCAGCGCAATGATGGAGGTGGTTGCCGCAGAAGGCGAAGGGCTTTCCTTAAACGTCAATACGGAAACGGCGGAAGAGGG
>JAFSRL010000024.1 GCA_017446125.1 Lachnospiraceae bacterium | reverse complement strand
TTTCTTGCAGATTATCCGATACAGTTCCGATCGAATTTCCTTGGCAAGCTTTCCAAACGGGGTGGTCAGCTTCGTCAGATGCTTCTCAAGATGATAGCAGTCAAGCACAAAAACTTCCGAACAGCGCGTGTCTCCGACCGTAAATCAATCAATCTTGCAAAAGCAGGAGAATTCATTTCTTACCTGGGAGATATGACCGGTCTTCCATTGACTTCGTATTTCTTATCTGATTCCGATGTCAAAAAATTGCTCCGTCACAGATTTTAATCTGTGGCGGAGCACCATTTTTGCATTCTAACTCCGAAAGACAGGTAGCATAGGAAAAATGAAAAGTAAAGCAGAAATTCTTTACTTTAAAACTTTAATGTGTTACACTAAAAGACGTCCGAAGACAGATAAAACAGGGGGTTAAGAGAAGGATGAATAAAAAGATCAAAACGGAAGCCATGGACCACTTGCTGGATGCGGTGCTGTGCCTTGAAACCAAGGAGGAGTGCTACAGTTTTTTCGAGGATTTGTGCACGGTGCAGGAGTTGATGAGCTTATCCCAGCGCTACGAAGTGGCTTCGATGTTAAACGAGCACAAGACCTATCTGGAGATTGCGGACAAGACCGGGGCTTCCACGGCAACAATTTCCCGCGTGAACCGCTGCCTCAACTACGGCGCGGACGGGTACGAAATCGTATTCGGGCGTTTAAAAGGCGACACCGCGTAATGCGGCGCCGCCCCAAAAGACCATTCTTATAAGGAAGAGATTATTCCGTCGCGGAGCTTTCCGCGGCGGTTTCATTTTCCGGCATGTTGCATTTTCCCTTGAAGTACGCGTTTTCGTCGATCACAATCTTCGCGGTCGTGATGTCACCCACCACATGCGCCGTATCGGAGAGGGTCACAAGCCCGCCCTCCGCGTTGATGTCACCGTTGACCGTGCCGGCGACCATGGCGTTCGCGGCGGACACGCTGCCGCTGATGGATGCGCCCTTTCCGATGATCAACGATTCCGCAATTTTCACATTGCCCTCGACGTTTCCGTCGATGCGGATCGAATCCGTCGCGTCAATGCCGCCGTGAATGGTGACATCCTGCGCGATGATGGTGGAAATCTTCTCGCTTTGCAGGGTTTCCGCGGTAACCTCTTTCTTCTTATTGCTGTTAAACATAATCGAATCCTCCCATATTCCTCTATGTGCAATCTATGTTGAAAACGGTCTTACCCGTTGATTTCCAACAGCTCCTCCGGATTGATGAAGCTCCCGTCCTTACGTACCTGATATCCTAAGTGGGTGTTGCCCTGCCCGATCCGGAACAAATCCTGGGCGAAGACAACCTCGTCCCCGACATCGACAATGGGCACGCCGCCGTTTAAGTAGACGGATTCGTAACCGTCGTTGTGCGACAGTACGACACGGTAGCCGTAGGTGGCGTCGCTGGACACCTCGATGACGGTACCGGAGCCCGTGGCAATGACGCTGGACCCGATTTCGATGCCGTTAAACTGCATGATGGGCGCGGTTTCTTCCGCATCTTCTTCCGCCGCACCCTCAGCAATCGTGGCGGCCCCGCTCAAAGGAAAGCCCATGGGCAGGGTCATGGCATGCGCTTCTTCTTCCGCCGCCTGCTCCGCTTCAATCTTTTGGTTGATGGCGCGGGAGAGCTGCGAAACCTCATTCTGCAGCGCGTTGTTCGTTGCGGAAAGCTGCGCGTTCTGCGACTGCAGTTGCTGTGTCAGGGTGGTTTGTTCGTGCTGCAGCCTGCGCAGGGTGTGTAAGGACATCGCGGAATAGATGATGTAGCACACCGTCAGCATGGCAAGCAGAAAACCGCCGATGATCAGAAACTGGCTCATGCCCGCCGAAAAGTGATAGCGGTGTCCGGCGCTGTCCGGATTATCGCTGATCACATGGACCGTGTAAGCTTTTCTAAATCGATGTTTTTTCGGCTTGTGCTCTTTTTCCATAGGACGGATTATAACACAAATGCCGCAAATGCACAAAAACCCTTTTTAATAAGTATAAAACATGGTAAATTAGAAGTAGCATTGTTTTTCGTAAAGGAGGTAACTATGCACTATTCGGAAGATCCGTCAAAGCAATATCACATTCAGGTGGGGAAGGGGGATGTCGGTCGTTACTGCATCCTGCCCGGTGACCCGAAGCGCTGCGAAAAGATTGCGCAGTACTTTGACAATCCGGTTCTTGTCGCGGACAGCAGGGAGTTTGTGACCTACACGGGAACACTGGATGGAGAGAAGGTCTCCGTGACCAGCACCGGCATCGGCGGGCCCAGCGCCTCGATTGCGATGGAGGAGCTGGTAAAGTGCGGCGTGGATACATTCGTTCGTATCGGCACCTGCGGCGGCATGCAGGAGGAGGTCAAGTCCGGGGACGTTGTCATCGCGACGGGTGCCATCCGGATGGAGGGAACCACGAAGGAATACGCACCGATCGAGTATCCGGCGGTGCCGAATATTGAGGTGCTAAACGCCCTGATGGAAAGCGGAAAGAAGCTAACTAAGGACAAGTGCGGCTGTCATGCGGGTGTCGTGGAATGTAAGGATGCCTTTTACGGACAGCACAGTCCGGAAATTATGCCGGTCTCTTATGAGCTTTTGAATAAATGGGAGGCATGGCTTCGCATGGGATGTCTCGCGTCCGAAATGGAGTCCGCGGCGCTCTTCATCGTGGGGGCGTTTTTGCGCGTGAGAGTGGGCAGCCTCTTTTTGGTGGTCGCAAACCAGGAGCGCGAAAAGAAGGGACTGGAGAACCCCGTCGTGCACGATACGGATTTGGCGGTCCGCATTGCGGTGGACGCAATCAGGGAACTGATTAAAAAGGATAAGGCGTAAGAAGAGGAAAACCATGTACATTATTACGGATGAAATGAAGAAGCAGTTAATCGGGGAAGCAATCAAGATGCTCGCAAGAAGCTACATCCCGTATTCGCATTTTGCGGTGGGCGCTGCGCTCTTAACAAAGGACGATAAGATTTACACCGGCTGCAACATCGAGAACGCGGCACTGACGCCGGGCAACTGTGCGGAACGCACGGCATTCTTCAAGGCAATCAGCGAAGGCGAAAGAGAGTTTAAGGCGATTGCCATCGTGGGCGGAAAAGACCGTGAGGTGACGGACTACTGCTCGCCCTGCGGAGTTTGCCGGCAGGTGATGCGCGAGTTCTGCGTTCCTTCGGAATTTGTGCTGCTTCTGGCAAAGAACGTCGATGACTATAAGGAAGTGACCTTAGAGGAAATGCTGCCCATGGGATTCGGTCCGGAGAACCTGTGCTAAGTTTACTTTTCGGGCGAAATCCAGTATGATAAAAAAGCGCGCGTTTTGCGCGGGAACTTGAGAAAACGGAGGTTTTAACACATGGCATTATTGAAACAGTGGCGCGACATGGCATATTCCGAAACCGGGGATAAGGGCATGTTGCAGAAGCTCTGGAGCGATTATTTCGAAAAGGAAAAGGGCATCTACGAGCAGCTTTTGGCAAACCCGAAGGAAGTCGTTAAGGGCACCGTCAAGGAGCTCGCGGAAAAGTATGAGATTGACCTGATGACGATGACGGGCTTTCTTGACGGCATCAACGAGTCGTTGAAGAAGGAAAACCCGATCGAGGAGATGGAGGAGGACACGGAGGTGTCCCTCGCGTTCGATACGGAGAAACTCTACAAAAACATGGTTGCTGCGAAGGCGGACTGGCTTTACAACCTGCCGCAGTGGGAGGATATCTACGATGAGGAGACGCGCAACCGTCTCTATAGGGAACAGATTGATTCGCAGACCTTCAAGCGCGAGGGCGTAAAAATCATGCCCAACGATCCCTGCCCCTGCGGCTCAGGCAAGAAGTACAAGAAGTGCTGCGGGAGGTAACTATGGATAAGGAACAATTCTTACAAGTCTACCGCCACTCCCTGGCGCATGTGCTCGCCAAGGCGGTGATTGAAATCTTCGGGAAGGAGAACGTCCAGTACGCGATCGGTCCCCAGATTGACGACGGGTTTTATTACGACTTTCTGCTTCCGCGCTCCGTGGGACAGGAGGACTTCAAGGTCATCGAGGACAAGATGCGCGAAATCTTAAAGCGCAAGGAGGACTGGACCTGCAGGGAGGTCTCCAAGACGGAGGCGCTCGAGATTTTTAAGGACCAGAAGTTTAAGGTCGAGCTCATCGAGGCGCTGCCGGAGGATGAGAAGATCACGACCTATACAACGGGCGATGACTTCATCGACCTTTGCCGCGGCCCGCACATTGAAAACTCCGCGGAGCTTTTAAGCGCCGCCTTCCAGGTGCGCTCTGTCTCCGGCTCCTACTGGCGGGGCGACGAAAAGCGTGATCAGCTGCAGCGCATTTACTGCTACGCGTTTCCGGACAAGAATCAGTTGAAGGAACACTTAAAGTTCATTCAGGAGGCGATGGAACGCGACCACAAGCGCCTGGGTCCGCAGCTTGAACTCTTTATGTTTGATGACACGGCGCCCGGCATGCCGTACTGGCTGCCCAGAGGCTGGCGCGTTTACAACCTGCTGTTGGATTTCTCGCGGGAATTGCAGGATGTGCACGGCTATCAGGAAATCTGTGCGCCGGTCTTTAACAACCGTAAGCTTTATCTGATTTCCGGACACTGGGCGCATTATCAGAACAACATGTTTGTCGTGCCGGAGCTCACACGCGACGAAAACGGACAGATTGAACTGGACGAAAACGGCGCCTTCAAAATGCGGAGTGTCGATGAGGCGGAAATCTATTCCGCAAAACCCATGAACTGCCCCAACGCGATGGTCGTCTTTAAGTCCCAGACAAGATCCTACCGCGATCTTCCCATCCGTTTTTCGGAGATGAACGTGCTGCACCGCAAGGAGAAGTCCGGACAGTTGAACGGTCTTTTGCGGGTGCAGGAATTCCGTCAGGACGACGACCACACCTTCGTCATGGAATCACAGATCGAGGAGGAAATCGCGGACATCTTCCGCATCACGGATGAGATCTATGAGACGCTTGGGTTGACCTACCGCGCGGAGCTCTCGACAAGACCGGAGGACTTCATGGGCGACATCGAGACCTGGAATGAGGCGGAGGCTGCCTTGAAGCGCATTCTTGACGCGAAGTACGGAGAGGGCGGTTATGAAATCAATGAGGGCGACGGTGCCTTCTACGGCCCCAAGATTGACCTTCAGATGAAGGATGCCTTGGGACGCGAGTGGCAGTGCGGCACCATCCAGCTCGACTTCCAGCTTCCGCAGAACTTCGAGTTGGAATACATGGATGCAGATGGCACCAAGAAGCGCCCCATCATGATCCACCGCGCCGGATTCGGCAGCTTCGAG
>JAFSRL010000186.1 GCA_017446125.1 Lachnospiraceae bacterium | reverse complement strand
GGTGAGACCGTTCAATTTCACCGCCGTATTAACAATGTTGGTTCCGTCGCCGGTAGGCTTATAGGAATAACCGGGGTTGCCTTCGGCGGTATAGATTGCAGATTTATTGGAATTCTGCCAGAAACGGTAGACCACGTGTACGCGGTAGGTTCCGTCCGCCGCGCCGCGGACGATGGCGGTGGGATGTGAACCGTCCGAGGTGGAGCGGGTCGTATCGTATACATTGCCGGACTCGTCATAGAAATGGGTGATCTCTGTCTCACCGGATTTCACCCATGAGACACCCTTGTAACGTCCGTTCGTAAAATACAGTCCAAGGCGTGCGTTGTCGATGACGTTATAAATCATATAGCCGTTCGCGTCGAGCTGCTTCATTGTCGCACACTGTAGAAAGACATTCTTGAAGGCAAGCGGCTCGCCGTCCTCCGCATCCTCGTGACGTTCTCCGTATTCATAATACTCATACATGTTCGTATTGGAGTTGTAACGAAGCTCGGATTTGTTGTGCGCAAACGCTGCGGACAAATCAATTTTGGTACAGGCAATCGAATTGTCATAAGTCTCATCCAGATGCACTTCATTTCCGTATTCCGTAAAATTGAAATGCATGTCACGCTTGGGCTTATAATCGTTGTATTCCCTGGAAATCTTCTCGTTGTTCTTAAAGTTGTTCTCGATGTCGCCGGTCACGACGTATTCCGTGAACTCCTTGGGCTTGCCGTTCTGAATCCGGTGGAAGGTACCGGAAAAACGGTCCACATAGGGCTTTGCGTAATACGGATCATTGTGTACCTGGGGCCCGCCATCATGGCACAAAATCGCGTTCCACTCGCCCAAAAGAATCAGATTCGTGGGGCGGGTCGAGCGGATGCTGCCCAGCCGCTCAATGCTTTCGTAATCCTTAAACAACACCATCAGCCGCGTAATGCGGTTGTTCATGGTGGAATTTACCATCTCATAAACGACATCCGCTTCCGCCGTGCCGTAATGATCCAGGGCCAGCTCCTCGTTGTCAATCATGACCGCCATGGGCCGAAGGTCCTTCAAAGCAATGTCAATCGCTTCGCCGGTCAGCTCGTTGCGGTACATGCCCTCAGGAACGATGCCCTGCGCTTCCAAAGCTTCTTCCGCTTCCGCCTGCGCTTCCTCCTCCTCGCCGGCTTCGGCCATGGCTTCGTTATGGATTTCATCCGGCGCAATGATCTGCTGCTGTGCGTCCGCACAGCCGGAAATCAAGGTCAGTAATGTGACAAGCGTCAACACGCGGCAAATTCGTTTCTTCATCGTTCCATCTCCCATAAAATACACGGATTCACGATTATCCAATGGTTTCTAATCTTCTTTCATCATATCCGTCGCATGGTCAAAAGTCAATTCACCCAGATAGTAAAACCCCTTATTTTCCGTCAGTTTCACATCCATCATTTCACCGATCAAACGCTTGTTTCCCTTGAAATGTACAAGCGTATTGTTGCTCATGCGTCCGGTGAGGAAGGAAGCGTCCTTTTCGTTTACCTCTTCCACTAAAACGCACACCGTCTCCCCTTCGTTACCGGCAGCCTGTTTTCTCGCATTGTCCTGCACTGCGGCTAAGACACGCTGAAACTGTTTAGAGATTTCATCCTGCGTCATCGTTTCCTCATATTCCGCCGCGGGCGTTCCCGTCCGCTTGGAATAGATAAAGGTAAAGGCATTGTCAAACTTCGCCTGTTCAATGACCTCGATCGTGTCGTCGACGTCTTCTTTTGTCTCCCCCGGAAATCCCACAATGATGTCCGTCGTGATTGCCATGTCGGGAATTGCACTCCGGATTTTGTTTACAAGCTCCAAAAAGGATGCCTTCGTGTAATGACGGTTCATCTGTTGTAAGACGCGGTCAGACCCCGACTGCAGGGCAAGATGCAAATGCCTTGCCACCTTCTCTTCCGTTCGCATCACCTCAATCAGTTCATCTGACAAGTCCTTCGGGTGAGAGGACATAAAACGCACGCGCTCAATCCCGTCCACCTGACAAACGGCGCGCAACAGCTCCGGAAAGCGCTTCGCATCATCCTGTCCCTGTTTTATAAAATCGTTCCCGTAGGAGTTCACGTTCTGCCCCAGCAGCATGATTTCCTTCACGCCGTCACGGGCCAACGATTCCACTTCTTTAATGATTTCTGAAAACGCGCGGCTGCGCTCCCTGCCGCGCACATAGGGGACAATGCAGTAGGTGCAGAAGTTGTTGCATCCAAACATGATATTGACACCTGACTTGAAGGAATACTTGCGGCTGACGGGCAAATCCTCCACAATCTCCGGCGTCTCCTGCCAGATATCGATGACGCGGTCATTTGTCTCATACATCGTCACCAAAAGCTCCGCGAACTTGTACAGGTTATGCGTGCCGAAGATCAGATCCACAAACGGATAGCTTTTCTTAATCTTTTCAACGACGATATCCTCCTGCATCATGCAGCCACACAGCGCAATCTTTACCGAAGGGCGCTTCTTTTTATAGCCGTTTAAAACACCCAGTCTACCAAAGACGCGCACATCCGCATTTTCACGGACGGTGCAGGTATTGTAAATGATAAAATCCGCATCCGCTTCTTCTTCGGTTGTC
>JAFSRL010000185.1 GCA_017446125.1 Lachnospiraceae bacterium | reverse complement strand
CGTCCGCAAACTTCGTGCCCTTTAAGGAGGCGATGACGTCGAGGGCTAACGGCTCATAAAGGCTGCCCGGCTCCTTGGTTCTGTCGAGCACCTGGATGCGCTTGACGGAATCCGGAATCGCCGCGATGAGTGCTTCCGCGCTGAAGGGACGATACAGGCGCACCTTGACGACGCCCACCTTTTCGCCCTGCGCGGTCAGATAATCGATGGTCTCCTCAATCGTGTCGTTGACGGAACCCATCGCGATGATGATGACTTCCGCATCCGGCGCGCCGTAATAATTGAAGAGCTTATAGTCCGTGCCGATCTTCGCGTTGACCTTGTCCATGTACTTCTGGACAATGCCCGGCATATCGGTGTAGGCAGGATTACAGGTTTCTCTTGTCTGGAAGAAAATGTCCGGATTCTGTGCGGAACCCATTTCCCTCGGGTGGGTCGGGTTTAAGCAGTTGTCCTTGAAGCGCTTGACCGCATCGTGATCGATTAAGTCGTTCAAGTCTTCGTAATCCCACGCTTCGATCTTCTGAATCTCGTGCGAGGTACGGAACCCGTCAAAGAAGTTGATGAAGGGAAGCCTGCCGTCGACCGCGGAGCAGTACGCAACCGGTGTCAGGTCCATGACTTCCTGTACGCTCGAAGAGCACAGCATCGCCGCGCCCGTCTGGCGGCATGCGTAAACGTCCGAGTGATCGCCGAAGATGGAGAGCGCGTGGGACGCAACCGCACGGGCCGAAACATTGAAAACGCCCGGGAGACGCTCGCCCGCAACCTTGTAAATGTCGGGAATCATCAACAGAAGACCCTGTGAAGCGGTGTACGTGCTGGTCATTGCACCTGCCACAAGACTTCCGTGCACGGCGCCCGCAGCACCTGCTTCCGATTGCATCTCATGGATCTGTACGGTCTGACCCCAAATGTTCTTGCGTCCGGCCGTTGCCCATTCATCGACATGCTCCGGCATGACCGACGAAGGCGTAATCGGATACATGGCAGCGACTTCCGTAAATGCATAGGAAGCATATGCGGCGGCTTCGTTGCCATCCATGGTTTTCATGTTTCTAGCCATATAAATTCCTCCTGCCTATAAATAGTTGAAAAAAAGCGACATTTATATCGTAACATGGGATTTTGTGACAAGTCAATTATTTCACACAGTTTATTTTGGAAATCCTGTCCATTTTTCACAAAAAAATTACACTTTTAGCAATTGCTAACTTTCTTGAATTTTCGCGGTTTTTATATTACAATTTGATTGTAACCAATCGTCGGGATTGGCACCCCGATTGAGATTTATACAATGTTTAGGGTGTGACCGTTATCCGGTCACCACAGGAAGGAGATTTAACATGGCATACGTAATCAGTAGTGAGTGCATCAGCTGCGGCTCCTGTGCTTCGCAGTGCCCCGTTGAGGCGATTTCTCAGGGCGATTCCCAGTTTGAGATCAATCCCGACACCTGCATCGACTGTGGTGCATGCGCGGGCCAGTGCCCGGTAAGCTGCATCAGCCAGGGATAAGCAAGAACCTCGCGAGACAAAAAAGCCGTACCCTTTTGGGTACGGCTTTTATTGTCTCGCGAGGTTTTGAAATTTGGTCAAGTCCGGTCTCCACAGCAGCTCCACCTTCCCGATCGGGCCGTTTCGCTGCTTCGCGATGATGATCTCCGCAATTCCGCGCTGCTCCGTATCTTTATTGTAATAATCGTCCCGATAGATGAACATCACGACGTCCGCGTCCTGCTCGATTGCACCGGATTCACGCAGGTCGGAAAGCATGGGCCGGTGATCCGGTCTGGACTCCACCGCACGCGACAACTGCGAGAGTGCCACCACCGGCACGTTCAGCTCTCTTGCGAGCGCCTTTAAGGAACGGGAGATTTCCGAAATCTCCTGCTGCCTGGATTCGCCGCCGCGATGACCGCTTCCGCTCATCAACTGCAGGTAATCGATGAAAATGATTTTCAGATCGTGCTCTGATTTGAAGCGCCGGCACTTCGAGCGCAGCTCCGGTACCGTGATGCCGGGGGTGTCGTCAATGATCAGCCTTGACGCGCCCACAACGTTTGCGCCTTCAATCAAAGCCTCCCACTCCGGCTCCGTCAGGTTTCCGCTTCGCAGCTTCTGTGCGTCCACCCGCGCCTCCATGGCAAAGAGACGGTTCACAAGCTGTTCCTTTGACATTTCCAGACTGAAGATGGCGACCGTCTCGTCCTGATGAAACGCCATGTACTGTGCGATGTTCAACGCCAGCGCCGTTTTTCCCATGGAAGGACGCGCGGCAATCAGAATCAGGTCAGAGGGCTGCAAGCCGGACGTGCTGTAATCAAGGTCCGTAAAGCCGGTTGCGATGCCGGTGACATTGCCCTTTGTCTTCGATGCCGCCTCGATCCGGTCCAACGCATCCGAAACCACCTTGGAAATCGGGACATAGTCGCTCATCCCGCGCTTCTGGGTGATGTCAAAGACCCGTTTTTCCGCATCGTTTAAAACCGCCTCGATTTCCGTGTTCTGCGCATACGCGATGTTCGCCGTTTCCTCACTCGCCCGGATGAGGCGCCGTAAGGTCGCCTTCTCATAAACGATTCTTGCGTAGTCCTTGACGTTTGCGCTGGTCGGAACCTCGCGGATAAGTCCTTCAATGTACTCAAACGAAGAAAACTCCGGCGGGACATTCATCTCCCTGAGCTTGTCCTGCAGCGTCACGACGTCGATGTTCTTTCCCTTTGTGTGCAGGGAAAGAATGGCGTCGTACATGACGCCCAAAGGCTTCGAGTAAAAGTCTTCGCTTGTGACATGCTCACTCGCCGTCTCCACGGCTTCGTTGTCCATGATCATTGCGCCGATTACGGACTGTTCCGCTTCTATGCTGTTGGGCATCGTCCGCTTCAGGACGCCTTGTGTATCCATACCGGTTTTCTTACAACTCCGTTACATGCACCTTCATGGTCGCGGTGACCTGCGGATGCAGCTTCACCGGAACCTCCGTATAACCGAACGACTTCACGGGCTCGGACAAAACAATCTTCTTTTTGTCGATTTCAAACCCGTGCTGCTTTTTCGCTTCTGCTGCAATCTCCTTGCTTGAGACGGAGCCGAAGACTCTTCCGCCCTCGCCGGCCTTCATCTTGACCTCGATGGTTTTTTCCTCAATCTTTAACGCAAGCGCCTGTGCCTGCGCGAGGACCTCCGCGGCGTTCTTTTCGTCGCGCTTTTTTTGTCCCTTTAACTCGTTCAGGTTTTTACTGTCCGCAATGATGCCCAGCTTTTTGGGTAAGAGCATGTTGCGCGCATAACCGTCGGAAACATCGACGACGTCACCCTTCTTCCCGAGTTTCGCGACATCCTCCATGAGAATAATACGCATAAATCCTCCTTTCAAGAATGGCTCGCCATTCTTGCGGCGGAATGTGCTTCAGCGCAGCTGAATCTTTCCTCTGCACATTCCTGCCATCTCCGGCTCGACCTGCTTGCAGGTCAGAGCTCTCCCTCTTCCGTCATCGCATCAATCGTCTTCTTAATTTCAACGATTGCTTCATTCACGCTCACGTTCTCCATCTGGCAGCCGGCGATGCTCATGTGTCCGCCGCCGCCCATGCGCTCCATGATGACCTGCACGTTCACCTCGTCGATGGACCGCGCGGAAACATAAATCTGTCCGTGGTATTCCACCAGCATGAAGCTTGCCTTAATGCCCTTGATTGCCAAAAGGTCATTCGCCGCCTGCGCGTTCAAGACCGTCGGGGACTTGACGCCCTCTTCGTTGTTCAAAACGGAAATCGCGTAGCAGCCTCTGTAAATCTCCGCCTGGGAAACCGCGTCCGCCTTTGCCTTGTACTCCACGGCATCCTCGCGGAAGAGCTTTCTGACGCGCGTCACATCCGCACCGTTTCTGCGTAAGAATGCCGCCGCCTCGAAGGTACGGACACCGGTCTTGCTCATGAAGTTGTTGGTGTCGACCATGATGCCGGAATACATGGAGTCCGCTTCCTCCGGATGAACCTTGATGTTGTCGCCGATATACTGCAGCATCTCCGATACCATTTCGCAGGTGGAGGATGCGTACGGCTCCACATAGGAAAGCGTTGCGTTTTCGATGACCTCCGTGCCCTGCCTGTGGTGGTCGAAGACCACGATCGATTTACAGATATGCAGCAGCTCCGGACACTCCGTAATGCTGGGCTTGTTCACGTCGACAATGATGAGCACCGT
This sequence comes from Lachnospiraceae bacterium, assembly GCA_017446125.1. GTDB lineage: Bacteria > Bacillota > Clostridia > Lachnospirales > Lachnospiraceae > Butyrivibrio. The sequence goes on along the minus strand of JAFSRL010000185.1, from coordinate 5,273 downwards.
GTTCGCGTTTGCAATGTCAATCGCCTGCGAGGAGTTGATGATGAAATCCTCCCCGTACTCCGCGTTGTTGCGGAACAGATCCACCAGCGGTTCCATGGAGGTTGTAATCTCGTTCAAGACGATGTGCGCCTTGCGGTCCAAGGTCTTCGCAATGCGGTAAATGCCCACGGCCGCGCCGAAGCTGTCGACATCGCCCAAACGGTGTCCCATGACGATGACGTCGTCCGCAGCCGCGATGATTTCGCGCAGGGCATGCGCCTTGACACGCGCCTTCACCCTGGTGTTCTTCTCCACCTGCTGGCTCTTCCCGCCGAAGTACGTCGTCTTCTCCGGTGTCTTCACGACCGCCTGGTCGCCGCCGCGCCCCAGGGCTAAGTCAATCGCGTTTCTTGCAAACTCATAGTTCTGTGCGTAGGAAAGACCGTCCGTGCCGATACCCACGGAGATTGTCACCGCCATTTCGTTGCCGATGTTCACGGTCTTGACGTCTTCCAATAAATCAAAGCGCGCCTCCTGCATCGCCTTGCAGGAACGCTTGGGCACCACGATGAAGTACTTGTCCTTCTCCGTCTTTTTCGCGATGCCGTCGTACGAGGCGACATAGCGGTTCACCTTACGGTCGATGAGCGCGGTCAGAAGGGAGCGTCGCACCTCTTCGATGCTCTCCAGCGCTTCGTCGTAGTTGTCTAAGTAAATGAGGCCGGGCGCCAAAGACTCGTTGTCGACCTCGTCCAGTGCGAGCTTCAATGCGGTCTCGTCGAATAAATAGAGCGCAACGAGGCTGCCCTCGTAATCCGTGGCATCGATCATCTCCGAATCCTTCGCCAAGTCCTGCAACGGAATCCGTTTCATCTTGCACTTGTAGCTGCCCTCTTCATATTCTAAATCCATCTGAACATCTTCCGCGCCCTGTGGCAGCTTTTCCGCGCTCAGCGGCGCAAACACCGTCGAGATTGCCTTGCGGTAGTTCCTGTCCAGATGCGTCATTGTCTGGAAGGCGGCATTCATCCAGATGATCTTGCCGGTATCGTCCAAAAGCGCATGCGGAATCTCCAGCTCATACAGAAGGTTCTTCTGGATTTGTCCGTAGCCGGTCGCAAAGCTGACAAGCTCCGTCGTCAGCACCCTCCTGTTGTAGACGTAGAGGTAAATCATGATGCCGAAGTAAAGCAGCACAAAGACGCCGAGGATCAACCCCGCGTTAAAGCTGATAAAGTACAAAATGGCCCCGTCCAGCACGAGCAACAACAGCCCCATGTAGATGGTCATCATGAAGTAGGTCTTCAGCCTGCCTTTGATTTTGATTTTCGATGTTGTCTCCATAGTTATTCCGTCCGATTGTCTATTGTATCATAAATGATGGCGCAAAAAAAGAGCAACAGGCAAACGCCTGTGCTCCTTTTCTTTGCATTGATTTTACGCGTTACTCCGCAGCGTAAGGCAGAATCGCCAGATGTCTTGCGCGCTTGATTGCAACCGTCAACTCTCTCTGGTGCTTCGCGCAGTTGCCGGTGATTCTTCTGGGAAGAATCTTGCCGCTCTCCGAAACATACTTGCGCAGCTTCGTCGCGTCCTTGTAATCAATCTCATTGTCCTTGCCGCAGAACACGCAGACCTTCTTGCGTCTGTGCATGCCGCCGCGTCTGCGCATCGGTCCGTCAGACCTCTCTCTCGTAAAAGCCATGATAAGCCTCCTGTCTGTTTCACCCGCGATTAATTGAAGGGCAGTTCCTCTTCAATTCCGTCGGGTACATTCATAAATCCGCTTGCCGGTGCAGGCCCGGGTGCGCCGCCATCTTCCGGCGCGCTGTAGGTTGCGCCGCCCTGGCTGTTCTTGCTCTCCGCGAATTCCTGCTCCTCCGCAACTACATCGGTCGTATAGACCTTGACGCCTTCCTTGTTCGTATAAGAACCTGTCTGGATGCGTCCCGAGACAACGATCTTTGTCCCCTTTCTGAAATACTTCTCCGCGAACTCGCCGGCCTTGCCGAAGGCAACGCAGCTGATGAAGTCCGCTGTCTGCGCGTTGGGATCGTCACGCTTTGCAAAACGGCGATCCACCGCCAGCGTATACCGCGCAATCGCGCTCGCATTTTCACCTTGGGAATATCTTACATCGGGGTCTCTGGTCAAACGGCCCATTAAAACTACTTTGTTCATGATTCGTCCTTTCTTATGCCTCGTCGTTTCTGACGCATAAGTACCGGATGACATGATCCATGATCCGCATCCTGGACTCGATCTCGCCGGGGGTATGTCCTTCAGCATCGAACTGAATGAAATAGTAGTACCCTTCCGTCATCTTGTCGATTTCGTAAGCAAGCTTCTTCTTGCCCCACTCGTCGACATTCGTGATCTGTCCGCCGTGCTTTTCAACCAGCGCCTTACACCGGTCGAGGACATCGTTTCTCACGTCATCTTCGGCCTTAGCACTCAGTACAACGGCTAATTCGTACTTGTTCATCTGTTTCTCACCTCCTTTTGGTCTTTGGCATGCCCGCTTCGGGGCATACAAGGAATACTTACACGAGTCATAATCATAGCACAAAACCCCTTGGCACGCAAGGGGTTTTCACAGAAATATCGCTCGTTTTTCTACTATATTAATAGCCCTGTTCTCATCGCGTTTTTAAATCTGGTCAAGCACCTCGCCGATGCTGCCGTGAATCACGAGATCCGCCTGTGCGTCCCGCCCCGTCTTGTCGCGGTTAATCAGGATGAGCTTGTTGCCGTTGTAGTAGTCGATGAGACCCGCCGCCGGATAGACAACGAGGCTCGTCCCGCCGATGATGAGGACATCCGCCTGGGCAATCGCGCGCACCGCGTTCGAAAGCACATCCTGATCGAGTCCCTCCTCGTAAAGCACGACGTCCGGCTTTACCCTGCCGCCGCAGTCGTCACAGGTCGGAACGGGCGGATGCATTTTGACATAGTCCATATCGAAGAACTTACCGCACTTCTCGCAGTAGTTGCGCTGAATCGAGCCGTGCAGCTCATACACCGTTTTGGAGCCCGCCGCCTGGTGCAGCCCGTCGATGTTCTGCGTGACGATTGCCTTTAACTTTCCTTCCTGCTCCCACTGCGCAAGCTTTAGGTGCGCCTTATTCGGCTTTACGCCTTCGATGATCAGCTTGTCGTAATAGAATTTGAAAAACTCCTCCGGTCGTGTCACGTAAAACGTATGACTTAAAATCTGCTCCGGAGGGTAGTCGTATTTCTGGTGATAGAGTCCGTCCACACTCCGGAAGTCCGGAATCCCCGATTCGGTCGATACCCCGGCCCCGCCGAAGAAAACGATGTTGTCCGTATGGTCGATGATTTCCTTCAGTTTTTTGATTTCTTCCGTCATGTCGTGTCCTCCTTGCGCTGCGCCATCTGTTATCGATAATCATACCATTTCTACCGATCCATTTCTACCGATCCATTTCTACCGATCCATTTCCAACCACTGTATAAATGTTGTCTTATCACTGCTATTGTATCTGGCTTTTCATAAAATAAAGGGTCTTACCTTCTTTCGGAGTATCGTAAGCGCCGCATAATGTAAGACATTAAACTGTTCCGGTGCGATTTCATCAAGCAACCTCCTGTGCTCTTCATCCCATCGGGATAATTCTTCCTCCGCCAGTGATGCGCCCACTCCTCTGCAGGCTCGCATTCTCCCATGCCACGATTCTCTGGTGAACGATACCGGCAGATCATATTCTTCATGGTCTTCGATCTCGAAATAATCATAAGCGATATCCGGAAGTTGGATCGGATGTCTTGTTTCTCCTGCGCCCGACCAATCCGGACTATACTTAAGAACCAGTTTTTCGCTTGCCCCTGCAATCTTATCTTCATTCGGCAGCCACGCCATATAGAGAATCAGCAGCTTCCCATTAGGTTTTAATAACTCCGCCAGTTTCGGTATTACCTTCTCATAATCAAAATACCAGAAGCATTGACAGGCCGTAATCACATCAAAGTGCTCCGCCGGAAAGTCCAGTTGTTCCGTCGAAACCGTTTGAAAGTCTATCTTCATATCCGCAGCAGAGGCCATTCGCTTCGCCTGTTCAATCTGCTCCGGAGAAATATCCGTGCCGGTCCATTCCGCCCCGTATTTGTACATGTTACGCGGTAACACGCCGGTACCGGTGCCGAGATCAAGGACTTCTTGCCCGCTTATACAAAGCCCTCTGTCCACAATCTTCTGATAAAACTCCTCCGGATAGATGTCTCTGTATCTGGCATATTCCCTTGATACCCTGCCCCAGTCAAAGGCCTTTCCGGCATCTATTCTGTCATCCGCTATTTCCATATCTGTTCTCCAAATCATAAATCGAAAATGGCGGGTGTCTTACCCGCCAATGGTGGACCCGGGTCATATGACCAGTCCAAAAACAATTCATTTCTCGCAGCACTCCTCTGGTTCTACCACATCTAAGTTTAGCTGAATCCTAGGGATGCAGTCAATCGTTTTCGTCGGATGAGATCTCTATGCTGCATATAATTCCACCATCTGTCATCGATAAACATACCAGTTTCTGAAACCACTCTCAACAAGCAGCCGGATGGAATATCACAAAAGAAACTGTATCACCAGCCCCACAGCAGCACACACCACCAACGCGATCACCTCTCCAATCAGGCTCTGCTTAATATGAAACCAGTAATCATGATATTCCTTTACCATATCCTCTGTCCCACGGAATACAAAATGCGGATCATGGCAAAGCCAGATGATATCCATCACCACTGCATCGTAAACGTTCACAATCGTCCATAGCAGAAAGCCATACCCGAAGCCTTCCGTAAATGTTGTGTATCCGTTGATGTATCTCAGAATCAGGCTGAACACAATGACGATAATCACCGCAGCGAGTATCTTAGCGGACATTTTGTCGCTTCTCGTCGGAATCTTGTCGCGATACTCGTCCAGCGACTTCACGCGTTCCTGTATTGCAGGCGGATAGTTGTAAAGAGTTTTGATCGGTTCTCTTGACAGTACATACACCATCAGTGTGAATGCTGCGCAGAGAACAATGCTCTCAATCAGCAGAATCATTTGCGCTCCTTATTATGCCATTACCACACATACGGTATCACTTTGTAACGTACCCGTCTTTTGTAGTCGCTGTATCCCTCCAGCCCGTTCTCCAGAACCTGCTCTTCATTGCGGATGCGCCCGGCGATGATTGGAAGATAAACCATCATGATCACAAATGAGATGAGCGAGCCCAGCACCAGCGGCATAGCCAAAAACAGAATCACCGTACACAGATACATCGGAT
>JAFSRL010000184.1 GCA_017446125.1 Lachnospiraceae bacterium | reverse complement strand
CACAATCGATTTCCTGGATAAAGTATTGGGAATCTGAATTGTTACGCTGTCACCAGATCCAGTCTTGAAAGCTGATCGATGACCTTCTTCTTGACGGTCTCCACATCCGAGTGGAGTGTGTGCGCCATCTCGGAGAACAAGAGCTTTTCCGACATGGACAGATACTTTTCGTCGACCGCGGCAAACTTCTTGCCTTCCGACTCGCGCGTCGCCTTGATCTTGTGTAAGGTCTTGACTAAGCACATCATTTCGCCCGCCTCATTGCGCTTGACCATATCCGCAACGACGGTTTCAGACTTCTTGCCGCCTGCGATGTCAAGCTCTTCCACGTCATCCATGTGGTTCATGAACTTCTTCGCCTTTGTCTGCGGCATGACCTTGCGGACCTTATCTTCCGCACCCTCAACCGGAACATACAAAACGCCTCCCTTGTCGGTCGCGGCAACCATCATGTAGTACAGCTTCTCTTTCCCCTTTTCGAGAAACGAAGGAACCAGAATCTCCTTCACATGACACAGTCCATGGTTTCCGTATACCGTGTAATCTCCGACGTTAAGCATTCGATCTCCTTTCCTGCGTAATCTTTCCGACTTTCTAATTTTAACAGAAAATGTAACATTTTGTAAGAGAAATCCGTGAATTAAATCGAAGAACTTCTTTCCGAAAATGCTTAAATTGTCTGTAAAATAAGCCGGAATTATCTGAAAATACAAAAAAACAAGGCGCCGCAAATCCGCTTGCAGCGCCGCTTTTCGGTATATCATACCATATCTTGTGGCCGTTGATTGATTCCTCCACAAGTCTTACATGATGAAGTCGTTCGCGATGAAATCAGGCGTTTTATCCTTAACAAATGTGTAATATCCGGCAGTAGTGTCATATTCGTCCGTCTTTCCGTCCACGGAAACCTCCAGATTGTAGTTTAAAAACAGGGCATCGCGGTTCACCCAGACACCGTCCTCGACTGCCGAAAAGAGCACGATGCTCTCTATGAGTTCTTCAATCTGCTCCGGATTGGTATAGGTCTTATCGAGCACAATCCTGCCGGGCTCCGTAATCGCATAGCTGTATTTGGATAAGAACTCAGGTAACGGTTGCCCTTCATACACGTCGTACCAGTACTCCTGATGAATCGTAATCGCGTTGATGTTCTTCGCGACTTCTTTTACATCCAGCGCAATGCCCTCTTTTTTCAGTACGGCAAGCGTATTCGTAAACGAAGAATATACGGGAAATGTCGTATTGTCCCGCATTGAATACACAAACTGCAGGTTGATGTTTCCAAGAGGCATCTCATCCCGGATCATTGTGTAGTCGTACGCGTCCAGATCCTTGCGGTACGCTTCCAGCACCGTTTCCATCTTTGAGGGATGGAGGATGTGACGCTGCAGCATTCCCTCGAAAACGAGGCGAATCTCCGAGTCTTTTCCGGCTTCCGCAATCAGCTCCTTTGGCTCTAAGTACGCCGTACGGAATGCCACCTGTTTATAGGCATCCGTGCCGATGATGCGGTCCATATACTGCGCATTAATGTCGTGCGGAATCCTGATGGAACGCACCATCTCGCGGCCGTTTTTCAACCGCAGCACAATCGTTGCCTCCACACTGCTCTCCCACAGATTTGCGTATGCGTTTTCCTCTTGCGTGAAATCAACCCCTTCAAAGCCGGAATCACGCAGCGCAAGCATCCGCTCCTCTCCCGCACGCAGCACTTCGCACAACGCCTCCGCGTCTTCAATTATCATGTGCTCTTTGCTGTACTCGAGCATATTGACACGCTCGGACCCGACCTGAATCGAGCGATAGGTATTTCTTACGATTGCACCGCTTTCCACCTGTGCAACCTCCGGCACATAGGTGTCGTACCCAAGCGCCCCGGTGTCATAGTAACCGTAAATCACAAGCGCAATGACCACCGCTAAGACCACCTGCCAGACATGCTTAAACATTGCCTTCACATTCATCTGGAACACGGACTCCAGGAAGAGGCACACCAGCACCGCCGTCAGAATGATGATGAAAATCCATGTCACGATGGCGGACATTGTGTACGTGCTGCCGATAATCACGTACACGGCCATACCTGCCAAAAGCGCTGCAATGACAGCAACCGCTACCTTGATGACAAGGCGCGCAAACGAAAAGATGATGGAGCTTCCGGCATCCTCTGTCTTGCGATGACGGTACGCGGCATACGTCAAAACAAATCCCGCGACCGCGATCAAAAGAATCCTCCCGTCATTCGGCAAAACGGCAAAGAGACGCTGCCATAAAAACGGTGCGGAATTCGTCGGTTCCACAAAACGTTCCATATCGCCCCAGCCTCTCGCATACTGGTAGACGGGCGACGTGATTCCGAGGAAGGAATCCTCACCGGGAAGATAGGTCGCCAGAAAATAGCTGCGGTAAATAACACGCACCAGATATGCCGCCGGCTCCAAAAGATACAAGAACAGCGCCGCGAAAAATCCGATGACGAGGTTGCCGCTTACCATCGCGCCCAGCGTTACAATTCCGTAGCACGAAAGGAAGAAAATAATCTGACGTGCCCAACTGATCAGAATTTCCAGAAACAGATCCGGTGTCATCGCGCCAAAGAGCAATACCGTCAACTGTGTCAGAAGCATTCCGGCAAACGTCGTGATGCCAAACAGGATGAGACCGTTGAAGTACATGTGCAAAAACCGCTTGTCACGCTTCATGGGCTGTGATTCGTAGAAGTCCATCTTCTTGGAATCGTTTAAGTACGCAAAGACCGCCAGCCCGATGATGAATGCCCACACAAGCGTCCCCACAAACACGGGTGACATGATGCCGTACACGACACGGATGCCGCGCTGCAAGATCGCGTAATATCGTACGGTCGGCACACCGTTTGCGAAGATCTCCGTCGGATCCATGTAGCCCATACTCGCACGGGCAGCCGCAATGATGATTGCGCAAAGCACGGGCCCGGCCAAAAACGAATAGACGCTTAACAGCGCGACCAGCCAGAGCCTGCGCATGCAGAGCTGTTTCTGTATTGTCACGGGATTAGCCAAGGATGAGCTTTTTGATGTCATAGCCGACCACCTCCGTTTCACTGATAAAGATTTCTTCTAAGGACAGTGCCAGTACCTCGCTGAACACGGTATCGACGCAGGCAAGCGTATTCATCACGCTCTCCTTGTCGCCACGCACCGTGATTGTGTGCAGTCTTCCGCGCACATCGTGCAGCATCACATCCATGTTCGCCAGTGCCTTTTGCTCCGCTTCTTCCGTGGAGAACACAACCTGCACCTTTTGAATGTTCAACTTCATATCCGCGATGTCCTTGCTCAAGAGGACGCCGCCCTGATGCAAAAGACCCACATGATCGCAGATATCCTCAAGCTCCCTTAAGTTGTGCGACGCAATCACCGGCGTTAACCCGCGGTCCTCCATCTCTTTTGCAAAAAGACTCTTCACCGCCTGCCGCATCACGGGATCGAGTCCGTCAAAGGTCTCGTCGCACAGAATGTATTTCGTATTCGCGGCAACCGCGAGCCCGATCGCAAGCTGCTTCTTCATACCCTTACTAAAGGTCGCGATGCGCCGCTTTTCCTCGAGACCGAACGCCTTTAACAGTTCAAAAAACTTTTCCTTGTCAAAGGTTTCATACACCTCGGAAAAATACTTCATCATCTCCGCAGGCGTCGCGTTGTTGAAATAGTACGGGTCCTCCGCGATGAAGAAGACCTGCTTCTTCGTCTCCGGATTGTCATAGACGCGCATGTCGTCGATCGTGACCGTCCCCGCCTCCGGCTTTAAGACACCGGACAACAGCCGCAACAGCGTCGACTTGCCCGCGCCGTTCGTTCCGACCAGGCCGAAGACCTGCTTCTCTTCGATTTTCAAATTGATGGCACTTAAGGCCTTTGTGTTCCCGAAGGATTTTTCGAGATTGTAGATATCAATCATGGGAATCCTCCTTATCCAGTTCTTTTTCTGCGTCCGCAACCGCGTCTAACAGCTCTCCCTTCGGAATACCGATGGAGGCTGCTTCCTTGAACTTCAACGCAAGCTCCCGCGCAATCTGTTTTTTGCGTTCCTCCAAAAGCGAGGGATTCGCGGCGACAAAATTACCGCGTCCCTTCACGGAATAGATAAAGCCCTGCCGCTCTAATTCCGCAAACGCCTTCTGCACCGTATTGGGATTCGTGGAAATCTCCATCGCAAGATTGCGTACGGAGGGCATCTGCTCATCCGGGACGAGAACGCCCTTCAAGATCAGCAGCTTGTACTTCTCCACGATCTGTTCGTAAATCGGTCGGGAATCGGAATAGTCCAATGTGATCATGCTTATCCCCTTACTTCATGTGACAAAAATGTTTACGCGCGCTGTATTACATGAACTAATACAGTTAGGATAGCACTGAATTTAAGATATGTCAAGAGATGACAAAGGGGACGGTTCTGAATGTCACCTGAACT
>JAFSRL010000183.1 GCA_017446125.1 Lachnospiraceae bacterium | reverse complement strand
AGACAGGTCATAAGGCCGTTATACTTCATCTGGTTTTTCGCAAGCATCACGTTCTCAGTATCGATGTCGACGTTGTTGCCGTCGGTGCGGTACGAGAAGTTCGCGTAGTCGGTATAGGTACGGATGAGGGTCCGGTTGTCCTTGACCTCGGCAACCTTTTGATCCATCGTCTTATACCGGGAGTGCCCGAGTGCGCGCTCCAGCTCCCCTTCAAAGTTAATGTCCTGGCGCTTATAGCCGGGCGTGTTGATATTGGCCATGTTATTGGCCAAAACCTCGTTGCGGATCCAGGCCGCATCCGCCGCCTTATCCAGCACCCGTACGTAGTCAAACGCATTGGAATTGATCATAACGCCTTTTCCTCCATACTTAGCTTTAATTGTATGATTTTTGGTTCCAAATTTCAAGCAATTTCAGCAACATTTTGTGCTTTTTTTGCCCTCCGGCACAAGATATTGCGGATTTTGATGATATACTGTTTATTCTAAAACGATATAACAAAAAACGGGCTTCCACCGCTTTCATCGATGCAAGTCCGTTTGCACATACTGATTCCCTTCTTCGTTTATATCGGAAGGATTCTCTCGAAACATTAGATGACAAAAGGGACGGTTCTGTTTGTCACCTGCTTCCCAAGGTGACAACACAGAACCGTCCCTTCTTGTCATCATATTTTTTCGCGAAAATCAATAATACCCTACATCTGCAATCTCAGCTTCTTGATCTCATCAAACACCACATCATTGAGGACCTTGATGTACGTCCCCTTCATGCCGCTTGACCGCGACTCAATGACGCCCGCGGACTCGAACTTGCGCAGGGCGTTGACGATGACGCTTCTTGTGATGCCCACGCGGTCCGCAATCTTACTCGCAACGAGCACACCTTCCAAGCCGTCGAGCTCGTCGAAGATGTGAAAGATTGCCACCATTTCGGAGAAGGACAGCGTTGAAATCGCGCTCTTTACAACGGCGAGCTTCCGGCTCTCTTCCGCGTTCTCCTCGTTCACGGCGCGCAGCATCTCCAGTCCCACCACGGTCGTCGCATACTCGCACAGAATGATGTCCTCAATGTCATACGGCTCATCGCCCTTGTAAATGAACAAGGTTCCCAGGCGCTCGCCCGCAATCTCAATCGGTGCAATGATTGCCTGATACTTCTTGTGGTCCACGTTCTCAAACCCGAGCGTCGCAAGATTCACGTTTTCCTTGGTGGAAAGCACGTTTAAGAAGCGCTCGTTCAGCATCGGGTCGATGAAGGTGCTCACGGTATTCTCGCTCAAAGCGCCCAGCGGATCCACAGCGCCGGCCTCCCCGACACCCAGGACCTTACCCTTTTTGCTGATGACCATCATATTCGAGGACAGAATCTCACACAATACCTTGCAGATATCGCTGAAAATCACCTTTCCGGAATTGCTGTTGTGCAGCAACTTTCCAATCTTTCGTGTTTTGTCCAGTAATTGCACACTGCTCATGCGAAAACTCTCCTGTTCGTAATTTTACAAAGTTTCACGAAATACTTAGACTGTTTATATCTTACCACAAAAATTATCAAACTTCAATGCAAAAGTGAGCAATTTTTGAGAAAATTTAGGAAAAATTCGAAAATTCTCGCTAAATTGTCACTAAATTCGCAAAATAATGTGGATATTTCAGTTATTTTCATCCTCCGGTTTGTCTTCCATATGACCGCAGCCCTCTACGGTACAGACAAGCTTGGACCCCTTTTCGACCATCAGCGCGCCGCACTTGGGACAGGGCTTCGCCGAAGGCTTCTGCCAGACCATAAAGTCGCATTCCGGATTGTCGATGCAGCCGTAGTATTTACGCCCCTTCTTTGTCTTTTTCAAGACAACATCCTTACCGCACTTGGGGCAGGCGACACCAATCTTCTCATAGTACGGCTTCGTGTTGCGGCACTCGGGGAATCCCGGGCAGGCAAGGAAGCGTCCGTGCGGACCGTACTTGATGACCATGTTGCGTCCGCAGTTTTCGCAAACCTCTTCCGTCTCCTCATCCGCAATCACAATCTTTTCCAAGTTCTTTTCCGCTTCATTGACCGCATTGTCAAGGTCCGGATAGAACTCCTCGATGATGGACTTCCACCGCACCTCGCCGTCTTCCACCTTATCCAGCTTGCCTTCCATCGTCGCAGTGAAATTCACGTCCACAATCGAGGGGAAGTTTTCCTTCATGAGCTTGTTGACGATTTCTCCGAGCTCCGTTACGAAGATGTTGCGCCCCTCCTTCGTGATATAGCGGCGCGCCAAAATCGTCGAGATGGTGGGCGCGTAGGTGGAAGGACGACCGATTCCCAATGACTCCAAGTCATGCACCAACGACGCTTCGGTGTAGTGCGCCGGCGGCTGCGTGAAATGCTGCTTGGAATCAAACTGTTCAAAATGAAGCGCCGTGTCTTCACTGATGTTTTCCTTTAAGGTATGCCCGCGTCTTGCGTCCTCGCCGTCATCCTCCTGCGTATACACGGACTGATAACCGTCAAAGACCATCTTCGAAGACGAGGTCTTGAAGCGGTGTACGCCCGCATCAATGCGCACGGAGATGTTCTCATACACGGAGGGCGTCATGCGGCTTGCCATGAAGCGGCGCCAGATCAACTGGTACAGCTTGAACTGGTCACGCGTTAAGTATTCCTTCATTAATACAGGGGTGCGGGAAACATCCGTGGGACGGATTGCTTCGTGCGCGTCTTGGATTTTTCCGGAGCTCTTCTTCGTCGCGGGGCTTTCCGCCACATAGTTGTCACCGTAGGTTTCACGGATGTAAGCGACAGATGACGCCTGCGCCTCTTCCGACACACGCGTGGAATCCGTACGCAAATAGGTAATCAAACCGACCGTGCCGCTTCCCTTGACATCAATGCCTTCATAAAGCTGCTGCGCGATGCGCATGGTCTTTAACGTCGAGAAGTTCAGCGCCTTCGATGCCTCCTGCTGCATTGTGGAGGTCGTAAACGGCAGCGGCGGCTTCTTCGTGCGTTCATTCTTTTTCACGGAAGAAATATGGAAGGATTCCTTCACGATTTCTTTGATCAGTGCATCCAGCGCTTCCTTATTCGGAATCTCCTTTTTGCCCTCGCCCTCGCCGAAGTAGTGCGCGATCAACTTGTCCTTGGTTCCTTCGACGGTAAGCTCCGCGTCAAGCGACCAGTATTCCTGCGGAATGAAGGCGGCAATCTCCTCCTCGCGGTCGCAGATGATGCGCAAGGCGACGGACTGCACGCGTCCCGCGCTTAAGCCGCGTTTGATCTTCGACCATAAAAGCGGTGAAATGCGGTAACCGACAACACGGTCCAAAATGCGGCGCGCCTGCTGCGCATCGACTAAGTTCATGTCGATGTTGCGCGCATGCTTAATGGATTCCTTCACCGCGCCCTTCGTGATTTCATTGAAGGTGATGCGGGATACCTTCCCGGGATCCTCGTTCAACTTCAACGCATACAATAAATGCCAGGAAATCGCCTCACCCTCGCGGTCAGGGTCCGTTGCAAGATAGACATGATCCGCTTTCTTGACCTGCTTGCGCAGCGCGCTTAACAGCTCGCCCTTGCCGCGGATCGTTATATACTTCTGCTCATAATCGTGTTCCGTGTCAATGCCCATCTGGGACTTGGGCAGGTCTCTCACGTGTCCGTTTGACGCGGCAACCTCATAATTTGTACCCAAAAACTTCTTGATCGCCTTCACCTTGGTGGGCGACTCCACGATCAAAAGATTCTTCTTTGCAGCCATATAATCAACATTCCTCCTGTCGGAATTTTCTTACAACTTCATGGTAACAGTTAAAAAGATACACCAAAAAATCTTTCTGTGCAAGTGGGAAATAAGAAATCTTAATCAAACAGCGCTTTCTTGCGCTCAATCATTTCATCGACGCGTGCCAGATACAGATCCAGCTCCTTCAGATTTTCGCTGCGCTCGATGCGCACGGAAAACGGCGCATTTTCGCGGTTTGTATCCGTTTCTTCTATATAAAAGATGCGCTTAGAGATCGCGCCGGCACCCAGCGCAACAATCGATTCCACCTCTTCATTGATCAGGATGTTGTAGATTCCCTCTTTTCCCTCTTTGGCGAAGCCCGTGTTCTCCATGTTGCCGGTCATGTTCTTCTGGCGGTAGAGGTAGTACGGCGTGCAGCAAATGTCGTTCGCGTACGCTGTTGCGGTGCGCATCATTTCATCCGGTGCATCCGCACGTTGAAAGTCCTCGCCCTCCGTCAGCTTGCGGTGTAAGAAGCTGCCGCGCTTCACCGCGAGGGAATGCACGGTGACATCGTCAGGGTTTAAGCGCGCGACCTCCTCCATCGTGTGTTTGACATCCTCCGTCGTTTCGCCGGGCAGGCCTAAGATGAGGTCCATATTGATATGATCAAAGCCCGCCTCCAGCGCAAGCGTATACGCGCGGACGGTGTCCTCCACCGTATGTGCGCGTCCGATGGTGTTTAGGGTGTCCTGTTTAAAGGTCTGCGGGTTCACACAGATGCGGCTGATGCCGTGCCGTTTCAAAACAGTGAGCTTCTCTAAGTCCATCGAATCCGGCCGCCCGCACTCGACGGTAAATTCCCGCAGGTGTTGTACGTCAAGCCGTTCTTCGATTGCGTTTAACAGACGCTCGGATTGCGTACCGGTTAGGGTTGTGGGCGTTCCGCCGCCCAAATAAATGCTGTGCAGCTCCTTATGGGAAAACGCATCCGCGACATAGTCAAGCTCCCTGATGAGCGCGGTGACATACGCGTCTGTCTTTGATTCGTTTTTCGCAAGCGGATAAGAAGCAAAGGAACAGTACGCACAGGTCGTGGGGCAAAACGGAATGCCGATGTAGAGACTGTAGCCTGCACGCACATCCATGGTGTCGAGAATGGTTTTTTCGCGCTTTGCGATGTTCGTCGAAAGAAGAATCTTTTCATCGCTTGTGAAGTATTCATAGCGAAACTGCGCGCGGATTTCTTCCTCTGTTTTGCCGGCATAGAGCCCTGCCAGTGCGATCCTCGTGGGACGAATGCCGGTTAAGGTGCCCCAGGGCAGTGTCTTATGCGTGTGTTCGGACAGGAAAGAATAGAGCCTGCGTTTTAAGGGATCGCGCTCATTCGGAAGTGCCGGCAGTACAAGGCGGTCCGCGTTGTCAGGAATTTCCTCCGACGAAAGATACACCTTCACATCCTGCATCGGATAAAAGGCTTTCACAAGGGAATGAATCTCATAAGAAAAGGTTTTGTCAAAAACAACGACCGCGATCATAAGAACGGGTTGTACTTCTTTTCATGACCGATGGTTGTCTCACCGGTATGGCCGGAAAGCACAAGCGTATCATCCGGCAGGGCAAAGAGCTTCTCCTTAATGGAGCGCACCTGTGCGGACATGGAGCCGGTGGGCAAATCCGTACGTCCCACACTCTCCGCAAAGAGCGTGTCGCCGGAAAACAGAAGGTTCGCTTCTTTGATATAGAAGCAGCAGCTTCCCTTCGTGTGTCCGGGGGTCGAAATCGTCTGAAGCGTTAATCCCGCCGCCTCGAAGGTCTCAAGATCCTTTAAGTAACGGTCAATCTTCACCGTGCAGGGACGACCGATGTCAGAAGAACAGTTTAAGGACGGATCGTCAAACAACTCTTTTTCTTCTTCACTCCCCCACACTTCGGCGCCGGAGAGCTTTCGCAATTCATCGACGCCCAAGATGTGATCGAAGTGCGCATGGGTTAATAAAATCAATGCAGTCTTTAAACCGCGCTTTGCAAGCTCCTCATGTACGCGGCTTCCCAAATCACCGGGATCAATCACGATGCAGGGGGTTTCTTTACCATCCCCTTCACGATAAACATAATAGCAGTTTGTCTGCACCATGCCCAGCGTAAACGCGCCGAATTTCACTTCCCCGTTTGCCATTATCCCATCGTCCTTTCAATATCAATCACGCTCTCCACGCTGCGGATGCGCTCAATCGTCGACTGTAATTCTTCTCTTCCGCCCACCTCGAAGCTGGTCTCCAAGGTCGCCATGCCCTGCTTCGAAATGCGCGTGTTCATCGAAAGAATGTCAATGCCCTTTTCGCTTAAGAGTCTCGCGATGTCGGAAAGCAGACCCTTGCGGTTGTCCGCGTAGATGCGGATGTCCGCGATGTACTTTCCGCCCTCGCCGGAGGCATCCTCCCATTCCGCTTCGATGATGCGTGTCTTGTCATCGTCTTCCATGTGCTGCACATTGATGCAGTCACGCCGGTGAATCGAAACGCCGCGGCCTCTTGTCACAAACCCCACGATGTCGTCGCCCGGCACCGGATTGCAACACTTGGAGAAATGCACCGCGACATCGTGCACGCCCTTGACGATGATGGAATGTCCCTTGCCGGAGACGATGGGGATGTTGTTCCCATCGGCAACCGCCGCTAAAACCTCCTCGTCCGTGATGTCCTTTTTTAATTCCTTGTCGTGCAGCTCGATGATTTTGTGACCGATCTGGGCTTCCTTTAAGCCGCCGTGTCCAATGGCCGCCAGCACCGCGTCCCAGTCGCGGAAGCCGTATTTTTTCTGGATGATGGACTGGTACTCCGGCTTGATGATTTCCCCGAGCTCCACGCCCTTGGTCTTGCAAAACGAGTTTAACAGTTCGCGTCCCTTCGCGATGTTCTCTTCTTTAAACTCCTTGCGGAACCACTGGTTGATTTTGGTCTTCGTGGACGTGGACTTCGCGATTGCAAGCCAGTCGCGGGACGGTCCCTTCGAGGACGCGCTCGTTAAAATCTCAATCTGGTCGCCGTTCTGGATGCGGTAGTCCAGGTGTACCAGCTTGCCGTTCACTCTCGCGCCAATCATCTTGTTGCCCACCTGCGTATGCACCGCGTAGGCAAAATCGATGGGTGTCGCGCCGGCGGGAAGGTTCTTCACATCGCCGGAGGGCGTGAAGCAGTACACGTTGTCAGAGAACAAATCCAGGTCGCCCTTCAAGAGGTTCATGAACTGGTGGTTATCCGACATGTCGCGCTGCCACTCCAAGATCTGGCGCAGCCACGCAAGCTTTTCCTCCTCCTGCGTTTCGCTCTTTCGCCCGTCGGAGGCGTCCTTGTATTTCCAGTGCGCGGCGATACCGTACTCCGCCGCCTTGTGCATGTCAAAGGTTCTGATTTGAATTTCAAAGGGCTGTCCGGTCGAGCCGAAGAGTGTCGTGTGCAACGACTGGTACATGTTCTCCTTGGGCATCGCGATGTAATCCTTGAAGCGTCCCGGAATCGGGGTGTACATCTCATGGATGATGCCCAACGCCGCGTAGCAGTCCTTTACGGAATCGACAATGATGCGAACGGCAAAGAGATCGTAAATCTGATCCAGGCTCTTTCCCTGGTTGCGCATCTTTTTGTAAATGCTGAAGTAATGTTTAACCCTGCCGTCCACCTCCGCGTGGATGCCGGCGTCGTCCATGTGGCGCTTCACCTCCGACACGATGTCGCGCACATAGTCCTCGCGCTCGCTCATGCGCTCGGTGACCTTCTCCACAAGCTCCTCATAAACCTCCGGCTTTAAATACTTTAAGGAAAGGTCGTCAAGCTCGACCTTGATTCTGGAAATTCCCAGACGCTGTGCAATCGGGGAATAGATGTCTAAGGTTTCCTGCGCAATGCGGTGCTGCTTTTCCGGCGGCATGTGCGTAAGCGTCCGCATGTTGTGCAAGCGATCCGCAAGCTTGATGATGATCACGCGGATATCCTTTGCCATCGCAAGGAACATCTTGCGCAGGTTCTGCGCCTGTGCGTCAAGCTGGTCCGGCGTCTTGTCCTTGTAGTCCGCGGAAAGCTGCAGCTTTGTCAGCTTGGTGACACCGTCCACCAAAAGCGCGACGTCCTCGCCGAAGGAAGCCTCAATCTCCTCCTTCGAATAGATGGTGTCCTCGATGACGTCATGCAAAAGACCCGCGGCGATTGTTTCCTTGTCCATCTCGAGGTCCGCGAGAACAATGGAAACACACAGCGGGTGAATGATGTACGGCTCGCCCGACCTGCGCATCTGTTCCTTATGCGCCTCATCCGCGAGCCGGTATGCTTTTTCGATTAATGTGATATCGTCCGAAGGATGGTATTTTCGCACACGGGTGATAAGCCCTTCGTAAAGGTTCTCGGGACTGATGTATTCGTCAATGCGTTCAATTCTCCCGTCATCAATGTGTGCGATCAAATATGTGCTTACTTCCCTTCGTAGATCAGGGCGGAATCCATGCGGTAGTCCTTCAACCGCTCCCTGCCCTTTAAGCCTGCCAGTTCCATTAAGAATAAGAGGCCCGCGACCTCGCCGCCCAAACTTTCGACCAGCTTGATCATCGCCTCGGTCGTGCCGCCCGTTGCGATTAAGTCGTCCACGATGAGAACCTTCTGTCCCTTCGTGATCGCGTCCTTGTGAATCTCCATGATGCCCTTGCCGTACTCAAGGTCGTACTCCACCTCGATTGTCTCGCACGGAAGCTTGCCCTTCTTGCGGATGAGCACCAGCGGCTTATGCAGGTTATAAGCGATGGGCGTGCCAAAGATAAAGCCTCTCGACTCCGCGCCCACGACCACGTCAAAGTCCAAATCCTTGACCATGTCCTGCATCGTGTCCACCGCGAGCTTTAATCCGTCCGCGTCCTGCAAGACACTCGTCACATCCCGGAACATAATCCCCTCCTCGGGAAAATCGGGGATGGTGCGCACGTAATCTTTCAATTCCTTCATGATCGAAATCTCCTTTAATCTATCGTAATAAGTATGGTTCTAAAGCAAAACTATCTTACTATTTTATCATATTTTCAAAAACAATGACAGGGGAAAGAGTGAGTCAGGGGGACGGGTGCAGTGACTCGCCCGGTGACAAAAGGGACAGGTCCAAATGTCACCTAATACCTTCCCCTTGAGGGCGCACAGGGTCCGGGGGACCCTGGTTCTGCGCGGACCGGAGCGGAGCGGAGACAGGTGTCGGCGAAGCCGACGGATGAGGTGTCCGGTGACATCTTAGAACCGTCCCCAGTTGTCATCTTGTAAATGATCACCACCAATTCACCTCATGAATCGGCTTATCCTCTGCCGCATACCGCTTCACACATTTGATAGCGATTACATCCAGTACAATAATGTAAACTAGAAACACCAACGTCAGCGCTCCGCTCTCCAACGTCGCCACCAGGTCATAGAACCCGTGAATCAGCACCGGAACCACAATCGAGAGCACCAAAAACAGATTGCTCTTCTCCGGCTGGATGCGCACCGCGGCGAACTTCGCCTCGCCGTAGTAATGTCCCATAAAGACACCGGCGATGCAGTGTAAGGGGATCGCGGTCAGGGCACGCGCGATGATCACCCCGCCGCCAAAGGAAAAAATATACGCCACATTCTCAAAGGCGGCAAAGCCCAGAGACACCGCTGCCGCATAAACCACGGCATCAAACCGAAAGTTAAACTCCTGCCGCCACCAGGTCACGGTACGCAGCACCAAAAACTTAAAGCCCTCTTCCGTCAGTGCGATCACGAGGAAGTTAAACAGGATCTGATACAGAAGCGATGTGTCGGACCCGAATATAGACAGCAGGATGTTTCCCAATATCCGCTCCACAATCATCGCCCCGAAGATCGTCACCCCGCCCAAGAGGAAGAGCTTCGCGATCAACCCTATGGGCTCCTTGTCAACGCGGTCGAGACGGTAAATGTAGTACAGTAATGCGATTGCGGGTAGGATGCCTAGGCGGATCATAGTTGAGACAGGGTCTCCGTGATTTCTTTCTTCAGCTCAGGAATATTATCACAGATTGTTTCCCAAATGATCTTCATATCAACATAACTATAGCCATGCACAATACGATTCCTCATACCATATATGTTGTTCCACGGAATCGCCTTAATCTGCTGCTTGGTTTCATCAGACAATTCACTCTTCGCAAGCTCACCAATCTGCATGATATTAAAAACACACGCATCCACAATGATGCCCGAGTCGGCAAACTCAACATAGGATTTACACGTACTGCTATAGTCCAGAATTTTTGAAGCATGATCCAGAATTTTGTTCAATACTTCAATATCCCTATCTTTCATAAATAAGAACCCCTGTGTTAGTTATCTCATGTTCCATCGGAGAATCCTGCTGCAAATCGCGGATGTCTATCATATCGACTCTACGGTCCACTGATTCACAAACCTCCTCGAGCAGGCCAAAGAAATCCCATCCATGCAGGCCGCTGTCCACAAGAATATCAATATCACTGTTTTCATCCTGCTCTCCTTTTGCAAAAGAGCCGAATAAAACAGCGCGCCTAGAACCGTTCTTTTCAAAGACCGGCTTCAAACAGGAAATAATATCTTCTTTTGTGGATACGTTGGTTTTCATATAATCAATTATAGCACAGTTTTTCGTCAGGTTCGAAAATGCTTCGCATTTCCTCACTGAAAGTTTCTCGGCAAATACCCTCATAGCCAAAGACGTCCTACGGTCGATATCGCCTGTGAGACCCTGACGAGCCCAAGTTCGAAAATGCTTCGCATTTCCTCACTGTCGTTTCTCGGCAAATACCCTCGCCGAAGAACACAGGCGGCGTATACGCCGCCTCTTCCAAATAAAAGAAACACCTGCCAGCATGCGAGCATGCGCAGGTGTTTCTTCATTTGTCAGAGCGCTACGCGCTCACTGTGTTCTTTCGGCTTCGGGTGCTTGCCTCACTTTCGTCACATCATCCCCATGCCACCACCTGCCGGCATCGGTGCCGGAGGCTCTTTGATGGTGGCGACGGCTGCCTCGGTGGTGAGGAAGCTGGATGCAACAGAGGTCGCATTCTGTAACGCACTTCTCGTCACCTTCGCGGGATCAAGGATACCGTCCTTGACCATATCGACATACTTGTCGGAGATCGCATTGTAGCCCATGCCCTGCTTACTCTCCATGACCTTGTTCACGATCACGCTGCCGTCTACACCGGCATTCTGCGCGATGAAGTACAGCGGGCTCTCAAGCGCCTTTAACACGATGTTCGCGCCGGTCTTCTCATCGCCCTCAAGCTTCTCTGTCGCCTTCGCGACTTCCTTGCATGCGTGGATGTAAGCGCTGCCGCCGCCAAAGATGATGCCTTCCTCAACAGCCGCTCTCGTCGCGTTTAAGGCATCCTCCATGCGGTACTTGGCTTCCTTCATCTCGGTCTCGGTCGCGGCACCGACACGGATGACCGCAACACCGCCGGCGAGCTTCGCCAGTCTCTCCTGCAGCTTTTCTCTGTCAAAATCAGAGGTCGTGTCATCGATCTGCTTTCTGATCTGACCGATACGCGCCTCAATCTCCTTCTTCTTGCCCAGACCATCCACGATCGTGGTGTTCTCTTTTTCGACCTTCACGGACTTCGCACGTCCAAGGTCATCCATCGTGGTATCCGCAAGCTCTAACCCAAGATCGGAGGAGATGACCTTGCCGCCTGTTAAGATCGCGATATCCTCCAGCATCGCCTTTCTGCGATCGCCATAGCCCGGTGCCTTGACCGCGACCACGTTAAAGGTGCCGCGCAGCTTGTTGACGATGAGGGTCGTCAGCGCTTCGCCGTCGACATCCTCCGCAATGATGAGGAGCTTGGCGCCCGTCTTTACGATCTGCTCCAAGAGCGGTAACACATCCTGGATGTTCGAGATCTTCTTATCGGTAATGAGGATATAGGGGTCCTCAAGGTTCGCTTCCATCTTATCCATGTCGGTTGCCATATACGCGGAGATGTAGCCGCGGTCGAACTGCATACCTTCCACGAGGTCGAGCTCGGTCAGCATGGTCTTCGACTCCTCGATCGTGATGACACCGTCATTGGAGACCTTCTCCATCGCATCCGCGATCATCTTGCCGACTTCCTCATCACCGGAGGAAACCGCAGCGATCCGCTGGATGTGCTCCTTGCCCTTGACCTTGGTCGACATCTTGGCGATCGCCTCGACCGCTGCGTCGGTGGCCTTCTTCATGCCCTTGCGCAGGATGATCGGGTTTGCGCCCGCCGCGAGGTTCTTCATGCCCTCGTTGATCATCGCCTGCGCGAGAACGGTTGCGGTTGTCGTGCCGTCACCCGCGACATCGTTGGTCTTGGTCGCGACTTCCTTCACGAGCTGCGCGCCCATGTTCTCATAGGAATCCTCGAGCTCGATCTCTTTTGCGATCGTCACACCGTCGTTCGTGATCGTAGGAGCACCGTAGGACTTGTCCAGCACAACGTTGCGGCCCTTGGGTCCTAAGGTTACGCGTACGGTATCTGCAAGCTGGTTGACGCCGTCCACCATCGCGGCGCGGGCGTCCGCACCATATTTAATCGTCTTTGCCATTTTAAAAATCCTCCTTCGTCTTCCTTATTTCACAACCGCGAGTATGTCGTTTTGTCTCACGATAATATACTCTTCCTCATCGATCTTGACTTCCGTGCCGGCGTATTTCGAATAGATCACGGAATCGCCCTTCTTCACTTCCATCTTGATCTCCTTGCCGTCAACCACGCCCCCCGGGCCGACCGCGATCACCTGCGCCTGCTGCGGCTTTTCTTTCTCCTTGCCCGGTAACACGATGCCGGACTTCGTTGTTTCCTCTGCCTCGAGCTGCTTTAACACAACCCTGTCTGCCAACGGTACTAATTTCATGTTGTTACGCCTCCTTTAACGACTTTTTAACGTTGTTAGCACTCTTATCTGTCGAGTGCTAAGTCCAAAAACTATCATAATCCTATTAAAACCACTTTGCAACCCCTAATTTCAAATTTTATGTTTTCTTTAGAAATTCCCGGGCAGGCCGAAGAAATCACGTTGCCGTATGAGTCAGGGGGACGGGTCCACTGACTCAAAAAAAAAACCCAATGTGATAATTGAACAAAAAAGAACGGGAAGAATATGATCTTTCATTTCTACCGTTCTTTTTTTACTCAGTGGTCTTCTCTTTCCACCCGCTATTTCGCCTTGGCTAAACGCGAGTTAAACTGCTCCTCGCTTTCGCCAAGCTTCATGGCTGCCTGTTTGACGGTAAGGGTGCCATCCTTTACAAGGCTGACAAGTGTTTTTATGGTCCCCCTTAATTCACCTTCTTGTCTGCCTTCCCGTCTTGCTTTTTTCATCAGTTTCTCCGATGGTAATTCCAATATCTCGCCACCCATTGTCTTTTGAACCTCCTTCCGCAGTTTATTCTGGTTCATCAGAAGATAATCCGATATATCCGTAATCAACTTTGTCAGATCCTTGTATAGTAACGCTTTGTCCTTTTTTACGGTTTCCCGCTCCAGACGCTTCCGAATCGATTCAAGTTCTTTCAGGAACGCGTCAAAGCGTTCTTTGCTCTCCTCTATCTTCGCAAACTCCTTCTGATAGCGCATGATGTAATACGGCAGGAACAGCAGCAAATTCTTTTCAAAAATCTCATCGCTCGTATAATCCTGAACGTTGATAATACGCGACTCATAGGTAATAATCTTGCCGTTTGGAAACTCAACCAGAACGCGATGCTTATCCGGTCTGTTTTTATTATTGCGCAGATATACTACGCAGGACTCCGGAAAACGAATCCTATACATGTTTCCGGTTTTTTCCGCTTTCCCGGCCGCGATGGCAAAGTCATACTGTATCATTCTGAGCGCCATCGTCTGGTCTTCGGTTGACTGTAGTTCAATATGATACAGTTTATCTCCAATCCGAAAGATAGAGTCTGTAATCACTCTCCCGTTCTTTTCATAAAACTCGTTTCGCAGCTGTTCAATTCTGCGATCAGAACGGTATCTTGTGCCAAACACCTCATTGATGAGCGGAATCATCAGCGCCGGCATTTTGGTGGCCATAGTGCGGTAAACGGTGTCGAAAATCTGTTTGTTGTTCTTTTTACTTATCCTCTTAACAACAGTCTTTTTTTGCCGCTTCATATTTCCTGTTTTTTCCATACTAGCCATGCCTTAATTATAGCATATTTCAAGGTCTCTCGCTATATAGCTTCCCCTAACAATATAGCGAAAAAACATGAGTCAGGGGGACGGGTACACTGACTCATTT
>JAFSRL010000182.1 GCA_017446125.1 Lachnospiraceae bacterium | reverse complement strand
GACAGGTACGGTGACTCATTTTTATCCATCGGTAATGACTACTCACTACGCTGAGAAAAATGAGTCACTGTACCTGTCCCCCTGACTCACCCGCTCCGCTACTTTGATCCCGTCTACCGCGGCACTCATGATTCCGCCGGCATAACCGGCACCCTCGCCTGCCGGATACAGTCCCTTAACGAAAAGCGACTGCATCGTTTCATCCCGAACAATTCGCACGGGCGATGAGGTCCTCGACTCCACGCCCGCAAGCAACATATCCGGCGAGTCAAAACCATCTATCTTTTTGCCGAAGGCGTTCATGCCCTCTATGATACATTGATTAAACTCCGCAGGCAAGATGTCGTGTACCGCGGCGAACCGGTATTGTCCCTTGATGTAGGGTATCGCGAGACGGTCAGGCGACACCTCATCCGTCGCCTGCGGCTCCACCTGTCTCCGCTCCGCTCCGGTCGGCGCAGAACCAAGGTCCCCCGGACCTTGTGCGCCCTCAAGGGGAAGGTCTTTAATACTTCCTATCAAATCTAAGCTTCCCCTTGAGGGGGAGCTGTCAGCGAAGCTGACTGAGGAGGTGTCACCTGCACAAGAAACAGCCTCGAAATACTCACCCCACGTCTCCACCGGCACGGCACCCTGCCCGATCTCGTATGCACGTTTCTCCAATTCCTGCTGGAAGTACATCCCGGCCAACACATCATCACCCTCCGGCGCATTACTTCCATCCGCAGCAGCTCCCTGTGCACATCTTCTATACGCGGCAAAATCCGCCGGCCGCACCTGCACAACAATCGCGGAGTTCGCGCTACCGGAATCACGTGCGTGGTCGCTCATGCCGTTAACGCATAGCATGCCTTCCTCAGACGAAGCATTCACGACATACCCGCCGGGGCACATACAGAAGCTGTAGACCCCGCGGCCGGATGCAGTCTTATGTGTCAGTTTATATGACGCAGGTGGAAGCGCGCGCTCCCAATCCTGCATGTCACAGTCTTCCTCTCTCTGCACACCATCCCTTTTTACGCCATCACTCTTCACATCTCTCTTCACACTATCCGGTTTCACCCCATACTGCGCCTCATCGATGAGCGACTGCGGATGCAATACACGCAGCCCTACGGCAAAGGCCTTCTGTTCCATTGCAATGCCTGCATCGCGCAGCATGGCGAAGGTGTCGCGTGCACTGTGCCCGATGGCGAGGACGACGGTGTCTGTTTCGATACGGTAGTGTGAGTCAGGGGGACGGGTGCAGTGACTCATTTTTGGAAAAAATGAGTCACTGCACCCGTCCCCCTGACTCACCGTCACAGCGCAAACACGCCCGTTAGAAACCTCAATTCCGGTCAGCTTTGTTTGAAAACGCACCTCACCGCCAAGAGCGATGACGTGCTCCCTGATTCTCTTTACGACATCACGCAGTAAATCCGTTCCGATATGCGGCATCGCCTCATACAGAATCTCTTCGGGGGCTCCGTGCTCCACCAGAACGCGCAGCACCTCCTGAATCCTTCCGGATTTATCTTTAATTCCGCTGTTTAGTTTCCCGTCGGAAAATGCTCCGGCACCGCCTTCCCCGAATTGCACGTTTGATTCCGTCTTCAGCGGCTCACCCTTCCAGAACGCCGTCACATCCTTCATGCGCTCATCCGTATCCGCACCGCGCTCCAGTACAATGGGTCTGTATCCGTGCAGGGCGAGCTCATACGCGCAAAAGATACCGGCCGGCCCAAAGCCCGCAATCACCGGGCGAAGACCATCCTTCGCCCTAAAAGAATCCCCACGCGCCTCATCCTGATCCCCTGCCCCGGGAAACACATACGGCACATCCGCAGCAATCGTTACATCCTTATCCTTACACTTCTTTAAGAACGCCGTTTCAAACGCGTCGCCGTTTCGAAAGGAAACATCTACGGTAAAGACATCAAAAAGCCGCGGTTTCTTTCTCGCATCAATCGCATGCCGTTTGACAATAACGGAATCAATCTCTGAATCATCAATGCGCAGTTTTTTTGCGACAAAGGGAATCAATTGCTCCTCAAAAGGAACATTACGTAAGACGTTCTCAGACGCCACCTTAATCTCATAAACACGGATCATTGCTTTGCGTACTCCGCAGCCGCTTTCCCGGCAATCGCGCCGGAGGTCCATGCCCACTGCAGGTTATATCCCCCGCAGCGCCCGTTCACATCCAAAAGCTCACCGGCAAGAAATACGCCGGGAGTGCGCTTCACCATCAGCGTGTCCGTCATGGCGTTTAACGGCACGCCGCCCGCGGTTGCCTGTGCCTTTTCGTAGGACGCTGCCCCGTCCACGGAAATCACAACCCTGCGGTAATGCATCAATATGCTTCGCAGCATTTCCCTTGAAATATTCTTCACCTTCATGGAGGTCGAAAGCTTCATCTTGCGCAGCACCGTTTCATTCAAATAACTGTTGTGGAAGCCGTTTAAGAAATCAAGAATCGACACTCGCTCCATCCCCGGCAATTCTTTTCTTTCAAGCACACTTAGCACAAGCGCCTCATATAAGTCGTCATCATACGAAGGGAACAGATCCACCCTGACCGTGACCTCTTCACCCAAAGCCAATGCCTTCGCGACAACATCGGAGGCCTGCAGCACGGGAATCCCGCTCAGCATCCCCTTCGTAAACTGCACCTCACCGTACTCCGCGGCAAGATCTTTTTTGGGTGTCATAAAGGTCAGTGTTGCAAACGCGCGAACGCCGGACACCTCCGGCAGCGTCTCATCATTTGACAACAAAGGAACCAGCGCCGGATACCGTTCCGTAGAAAAAATCCCTAACTTCTCCAGAATGTAATACGCGTCCCCCGTCGCGCCGCATTTCTTCGTACCGCTAAGTGCGCCCGTCGCAAAAATGACCGCACGCGAAGCATAACGATTCCTGTCCGTCGAAACAGCGAGCGCCTCATCGTCATAAGAGACCGCCTTCACCTGTTCTTCAAACACAAACGTTACCTGCAGCCGTTCACATTCTCGCTGCAAAGAGGAAACAACGCTCATTGCCTGACCGGAAACAGGGTACAGATAGCCGCCCTCCTCCTGCGTCACCACGCCGATGGAGGAAAAAAACGAAACCGTCTCGTTCACGGAAAAGCGCTCGAAATAGGTTGGGATGTCCTCCTGCGCGGAGGCATTGTACATTTCAGGCCCCATTTCAAGATTCGAAAGATTGCAGCGCCCGTTCCCCGTCATGGAAAGCTTTTTCCCGCATGCATCTGTTTTCTCGATGACAAGCACCTTCGCGCCCGCACGGGCCGCATGGATTGCTGCCGTTAAGCCGCCTGCACCTGCCCCCAAAACGATCACATCAAACATCGTGCCTCCTACTTACGTTTCTGAAACATCTTCGACAGATTCACAAAGGCATGGCCGAAGGGAATATGATACAAATCCTGCACACTGATGGCGCGTAACAGAATCATAATAAACAGATACAAAAACACTGCGACAATCATACTGATGATCATCGTCAACGCCTCTCCCACAACCGGCACCAGAATCGCCTGTAAAAGGAAGGCACTGCCGCAGGAAACAAAAATCGCGGCAAGAAGCTTTACCACATCCTGTACAAAGTGCATCCGGATACCGATCATCACCCTAAGCTCCGTTAAATACAACAGGTAGCTTACAAAGACCGTTGCAACGAAGGTAAAGACCACCGAGCGTAACCCCAAATCCGCAATCCGCAGGCACACCGCCAAAAGAATGACGTTGAGCGCAAACGCAACCGCGGTATTAAAGTAGATGAGCGCGTGTTTTCTGATTCGTAAAACCACCACCGTCGCAAACAGGACAAAGGGTAAAAACGCAACCGTCAGGGAAAAGACGCGTGCGCACAACAACACCTCCGGCGAGGCATTCCGGAATACAAGCCGCAGGAACGTCTCCGCGGTCACCGCAATCAATCCCGCGCACAAAAACGCATAGAACCGGTGAAAAAACACAAGATGTTTAAACAATGCCCTGGCACTTCCGATGTCGTAGCGCTCAACCATCGCACTCAGCCGGTACGCGGAACGCACAAAAATAAAGGACAATGCGGCTGTGAACATGAACGGAATCATGCACGCTCTCACGAAAACGCCCCCCGCAAGCGTCACCGCCTCCACTGTTTGAACGCCGTACAAATACATGGCGAAGTTAAAGACAAACAACAGCAAAAACACGATGATACCGCCTGCATAAGCACTGACGCCCGGAATGGAAGCCACCTTCCCTTCATCCGTCTTTACCGCTTCTTCCGCGGGCATGTGCGTTTTGCTCTTCGTCCCGACATAAGCAATCAAAAGATATACGGTACTGATCAGGCTTCCGGCAACGAGTCCGGTGACCGCGCCAAAGGAGCCGTACGCAAAGGCGCCGGACGATAAGTGCAAGAGCGCGTCCGTTTTTAATCCGTAGGCATAGAACAGCTTTGCGCATACGGGAGAAATCAAAAGCGCGGGAATTAAGCGCAACAAATCAGAAGCCAATACCTTCTCTCCCTTTTGGTTGCGGACAAAAACGCAACCGGCACTGCCTGAAGACCTGACAAAAATACCGTAACCGCCTCAGCGGCAACCGGCAAAAATCCGTTATGCGTAAAGAACACCTTGTTTGCAAGAACCTCTGACAACGCAATCAGAACGATGCTGAACAAAAGCGAAGAAATGACACACCCCCTGATTGTCAAAGACAACGCACCCTCAACGCTTTCAAACTGATCGCGGTGTAAGCGTTTTTGTAATATCGGTGAAAGCGCGCGCGCAACCGCCACGGGATAGATCAGGTATCCAAGCAAAAACACAAACAAGGGCAGCATAAAATACCCGATGCCCTGTTCTCCGATCAGGAACACAAGAAGAAACGCAAGCAAAAACAACAACGCAAGCGTCGCAAGCGTACTCCTTGTCAACGCATCCGCACGGATGATTTTTTTTGCGGCCTTTTGCGGCTGTATGGGATCCAGTTCTAATGTATTGTTATTCGCCATGATCTCTGGTGATCTTTAACAGATTCAAAATCTGTTCCTGTTTCTGTTCCATGATGGCTGCCTCTTCCTTCGTTTCATGATCGTATCCGATCAAGTGCAGCACACTGTGCGCAATCAAAAAGGCAGCTTCTCTTTTTACGGAATGACCGTATTCTAACGCCTGCGAATTCACGCGGTCGACGTTCAACACAATGTCGCCCAGATAGTAATGCCCCGTCTCTTCATCGTATACATCACCGGCCTGCTTCTGTAACGCCTCATACGCAGTCGGCTTTTGATAGGTCACGGAAGGGAAGGACAAAACATCCGTAGACTTATTGATGCCGCGATACGCTTTGTTATAATCGACAATGCCCGCCTCGTCCGTCAACAGTAGCCCGGCCTCCGCAGCAAGCACGCCGGAATAATCGCGAAACGGAAACTGTTCAAACGAAAGCACCGCGTCAAACACACGCTTCCCGAGCCTTCCCAGCACAAAGGGCAGGCGCTTATCCGTCTCATACCTAACGCAGAAAATCATAATACAGCTTTTCCTTCTTCAAGAGCTTCTTCATGCGCGTCATATCACCGAAGGAGATGTTGTTCAAATTCATATCCCCCTTCTCCCAGTGATGCTCGAAAATCTTATCAATCATGGAATCGTAATCGACCTTCGCGTCCTTATCCTTGTTGAAGATGCTCTTGATCATGCGCACCAGTGTCTCACAAATGTTGATGACCGCCGCCTCCTTCGAAACATAGCCGGTCGCGGGCGGGTTCTCGTACTCCTCAATCAGCTCGATTGCCCCCTCCGGGAAGCCCTTCTTTTCGGCGTACGCCGAAGCGCCTTCCTCGCCGCCCAAGGCTTTGCATGCGGAATGGTAATACGCGCACGCCTTTGTCGCACGCACATCCATGTCAAGGTCGATGGCAATGCGTTCCGCAAGATAGGCGGAGTGAATTGCGAGGAAGTATGCCTCTTTGTTGTGCTCCTTTAGGTCGACCATCATCTCATATTCCGGATCGTTGATTTCCATGTACATGTCATTGCTGCGCCTGACCACATGCCGCCCGAAGTAATTCAAAACAACACTCGCAAGCACCAGGCAGGCAAAGACATTGATTGCGGGCAATAACACCATGGCGCCCGTTAAGGTTTCTTTTTCAAAGAGCACATGGTGTCCCAGCAAAAGCGCAAACAGAAGTAAGAGCGCAACGAACATGGGGCGCGTCACCAGAAAGCCCTCGTCCATCCTCCGAAACAGCACCAGCGCCACCATGCCGGAGAGCAGGTACACAAAGAGGTATCCCATGGATGCGGAATTGCTCAAAAACATAGTCAGAAGCAAGAGCCACGAACCGGCAAACAGTCCCGTCACCGTATTCGAAAACAGACCCAGAATCAGGAAGATGACCGTATAGGGCCAGATATCCGCAGGCAGGTACGCCAAAATGACGGACACCAGAATCATCACGAAATACAGCACAAAAAACCTGCGGGAGTGATAGACGTTGTCGTAATCCAAAAGCTGCGCATCGCGCTCCTTGCGGTAAAGCCAGGTCGCCGCGGCGCAGCCTGCCCCCGCGTAAAAAACGATGAACAGAATGTCGTCCGTACTCTTCCCGTAGATATATGCGGCAATGCCGCCAAGCAGCATCGACGCGAAAAACAGCAGGATACTAATGCGCCCTGCGTGGTCGTTTTGCTGCATGGTCCTTCCCCTTCCCCTTCAATTCGTAATCCTCGTATGCCTTCACAATTTTCTGAACAAGCGGATGCCGGACAACGTCCTTGCTCGTCAGTGTGCAGAACGCGATGTCGTCGATGCCCTTTAACACCTTCTGTGCGACATCGAGGCCGGAGATTGCGCTCTCGCTCAAATCCTTCTGCGTCGCGTCACCGGTAATCACCACCTTGGAATTGAACCCGATGCGCGTCAAAAACATTTTCATCTGGGCGGGCGTCGTGTTCTGCGCCTCGTCCAGAATGATGTAAGCATTGTCAAGTGTGCGCCCGCGCATATAGGCAAGCGGTGCCACTTCAATCAGGCCCTTTTCCGAATTCTTCACAAAGCTTTCCGCGCCCATAATCTGATACAGCGCGTCGTAAAGAGGACGTAAATACGGATCGACCTTGCTTTGCAAATCGCCCGGCAAAAACCCGAGCTTCTCGCCCGCCTCAATCGCGGGACGCGTCAAAATGATCCGCTCCACCTCGTTTCTCTTAAACGCCGTAATCGCCATCGCCATCGCGAGATATGTTTTTCCGGTACCCGCGGGCCCAAGGCCAAAGACAATCATGTTCTTGCGGATGGCATCGACATACGCCTTCTGTCCTAATGTCTTTGGCTTTACGGGTTTTCCCGAAACCGTATGACAGATGCAGTCCTTATCGATTTCCGTCAACGCGTCGATTGCCGCAGCACCGGGCATCTCATCCGACAACGTGATCGCGTAATTCACATTCTGCTCTTCCACCACACCGCCTTTCTCGGAGAAGTTCGCAAGCTGCTTGATGATGCGTACCGCCTTCATCGCCTGCGGCTCTTCTCCCAGGATTCTGACCGCGCCGTTGCGGTCAATGATCTCCACCTGCAGTTCCTTTTCAATTTTGCGCAGGTACATATCGTACCCGCCGAAGATGTCCCGTAAGGTTTCCGCCGGGAGTGCGATTGTGTAAAAATTCTGTTCCTTCGTCATTTATGATATGGTTCTCCGTTGTTGATTTTAAATGCGCGGTAAATCTGTTCCGTCAAAATGACGCGCATCAACTGATGCGGGAAGGTCATGTCGGAAAAGCTCACGCGCTTGTCTGACCGTTTGATCAGTTCCTCATCCAGCCCCACGCTTGAGCCGATCAAAAACTGAATGTGGCTTACCCCCTTTACGGCATAGTCCTCAAGTAACGACGCAAAGCCTTCAGAGGAGTAGCGTGTTCCGTCAATCGCCAAGGCAATCAACGCGCCCTTGTCATCCGTCTTTTTCAAGATGCGCTCCGCTTCTTTTTTTAAGACGATTGCCTTTTCCGCTTCCGGCGCATTTTCCGAAAGGCGCTCGTCCGCGACCTCAACGATTTCAAGCTTACAGTACGGTGTCAGGCGCTTTGCGTATTCGTTCAGTGCCGCCTTATAAAAGGATTCCTTGATGCTGCCCACGCACAGGATGGTAATCTTTAACATGGTCTTCCTTACGGAACAATCAGGTTGTCCACCTTAAAGTCCTTGTT
Organism: Lachnospiraceae bacterium; assembly: GCA_017446125.1. Classification (GTDB taxonomy): domain Bacteria; phylum Bacillota; class Clostridia; order Lachnospirales; family Lachnospiraceae; genus Butyrivibrio. The sequence goes on along the minus strand of JAFSRL010000182.1, from coordinate 8,079 downwards.
GCGTTCTTCCTTCAACCAGATATGGTGGTCCTTGTCCTCATACGCATGCAGCACCGGAAAGCCGCCGCTGGGGTCTGGATCGCCCAACACCTCGAAGGTTCCTTCCGTGCAGTTTCCGATCCACTCGGTATAGGAACCGTTTTCCTCTTCAATCATGATGTACATCTCCCCGTCATAGTATCCGTCCTTGAACGTCCCGATTGCGTTCAGGAGATACTGATGGGAATCGTCCATCTTGTTTTCGTTGTACTCATAGTGATCCTGCCCCTTGCCGTTGGGCATATCAGCAGCCCACTCGCCGGTATAGTAATGCTCAATCACCACGTAATTGTTGTACACGGGGTAGCGTTGCAGCCACTCGCCCTTGCCCTGGCGTTTACCCGCGACAAAGTCGCCGTAATAGTACTGGTTGTTAGCGTAAACGGCGACGCCCTTGCCCTCAGGCTGTCCTAAGGCGTTGCGCGCGCCATAGTAGTAATAATCCTTTGTGCCCGCAAGTGTGGCGGAGATGGCCTCGTAGCGCGGAAGCGCCACGAGGTCACGCACCGCCGGTAAGTTCGCGTCACTCCAGTAGGTCAGCATGGTTTCCAATTCAACATCGGAATCATAAGCAACATTGCTGTAATCGCTTTTCAGGGTCGCGTCCTTTGCCTTGAAGAACTTGTACCCGTCCGTATACTTCACGACGGTTCCAGCGGTCGCGGAAGCATTGGAGCTCTCCGCGCCCGATGCGGTCGTTGCAACCGTCACGGCGACCGCCTTGCGCTCTTCTCCCGCCTTATCTGAAAGGCTCGCGCTTTGAGAAGCACCCGTTTCCTCCTTCGAGGTCGCCTCGGATGCCGCATCATTTGCGCTCTCCTGCGCGGTGGTCATTACCGTTTCGTCTGAAGTCTCCTGCGTTCCTAACGTATCCCTGTCACTGCCGCCCCATGTAATCATGATGACCGCAAGCAATACGATGACCGCAAGAATACCGGCCGTAATCGCAATCCGTTTCTTATCGTTTTCTTCCATGCCGCCTCCTGATATCAGTTCTGAAATCCTGATTATGCGTGTTTCTTCTTCAAGTATTCGTCGATGCCCCTTGCCGCTGCGCGTCCGGCACCCATCGCAAGGATGACCGTTGCTGCGCCCGTCACCGCGTCACCGCCTGCAAAGACGCCTTCGCGCGAGGTCTGTCCGACATCCTCCGTCGCCTCGATGCAGCCGCGCCGGTTGACGTTCAGACCCTTGGTCGTGCGGTGGATAAGCGGGTTCGGGCTCGTACCGATTGACATGATGACTGCGTCACAGTCAATCTCGAATTCACTTCCCGGGATTTCCACGGGACGTCTTCTTCCGCTCTCGTCCGGTTCGCCAAGCTCCATCCGGATGCACTTGATGCCCTTCACCCAGCCCTCGTCGTTTGCCAGGATTTCGACGGGGTTCGTCAACAGGTCGAAGATGATGCCCTCTTCCTTTGCGTGATGTACCTCTTCGGCACGCGCCGGAAGCTCCTCCAGGCTCCTGCGGTAGACAACGTGGACCTCCGCACCAAGGCGCAGCGCGGTACGCGCGGCATCCATCGCAACGTTTCCGCCGCCCACGACGACCGCCTTCTTCGCGCGCATGATGGGGGTTCTTGCGTTCTCGTCAAAGGCACCCATCAGGTTCGAACGGGTCAGGTACTCGTTTGCGCTGAAAACGCCCAGCGCCTGCTCGCCCGGAATGTGCATGAACGAAGGAAGTCCGGCACCCGAACCGATAAAGACCGCCTCGAAGCCTTCCTCGTCAAGCAGCGCGTCAATGGTTGTGCTCTTGCCGATGACAACATCGCACGCAATCTTCACACCCAGCGACTTCACGTTCTCGATTTCCTTACGCATGACCGCGTCCTTCGGAAGGCGGAACTCCGGAATGCCGTAAAGCAGCACGCCGCCGGCATCGTGCAATGCCTCAAAGATGGTCACGTCGTACCCGAGCTTCGCGAGGTCGCCCGCGCAGGCAAGACCGGAAGGTCCCGAACCGATCACGGCAACCTTGATGCCATTGTGCTCCTTCGGGGGCTCCGGCTTAATCCCTTTATCTCTTGCGTAGTCCGCGACAAAGCGCTCGAGCTTACCGATGGAAACCGCGTCGCCCTTTGCGTTCCGCACACAGACGCCTTCGCACTGCGTCTCCTGCGGACAGACTCTTCCGCAGATTGCGGGCAGCGACGACGATTCGCTGATCACATTGAACGCCCCTTCGATGTCGCCCTCCTTCACCTTCGTGATGAAGTCCGGAATGCGGATGGAAACCGGACATCCGTCAACACACTTCGGGGACTTGCAGTTTAAGCAACGGCTTGCCTCGTCCATTGCCTCATTCAGGGTGTAGCCCAGGCTCACCTCTTTAAAATTCTTTGCCCGCTCCTTCGGATCCTGTTCCGCGGCGGGAATTTTTGTCCACATATCAACAGCCATCCTGGAACCTCCTTAATAAGCGTTCTTCCTCCGTGCGGTACAGCTTCATACGTGCCATCGCCTGGTCGAAGTCGACCTTAAAGCCGTCAAACTCCGGACCGTCCACACAGGCAAACTTCACCTCGTCACCCACCGTCAACCGGCAGGCGCCGCACATACCGGTACCGTCAACCATGATGGGGTTCATGGAGACCACCGTCGGAATGTTCAGCTTCTTTGTCAGCTCCACGACAAACTTCATCATAATCATGGGACCGATTGCGACACAGTGATCCCAGCGCGCACCCTCGTCATAGAGGTCCTGAATCGCCTTCGTCACCATGCCGGTGCGTCCGTAGCTGCCGTCGTCCGTGGTGATTGTCAGGTTTGAGACCGCACTCATTTCCTCTTCCAGAATGACAAGGTCCTTCGTCTTTGCGCCGATGATGCAGTCCGCCGTAATGCCGTGCTCGTGCAGCCATTTGATCTGCGGATACACGGGTGCGGTGCCTAAGCCGCCGCCCACAAACAAAATCTTTTTCTTCTTGAGCGCTTCGATGTCTTCCTCGATGAGATCGCTGGCGTTGCCCAAGGGACCGACAACGTCTTCGAACGCATCGCCCGCTTTTAAGAGTGCCATGCGATCGGTGTCCGCGCCGATACACTGCACAACAATGGTGACGGTACCCGCATCCGCATCGTAATCACAGATGGTCAAGGGGATACGCTCCCCCTCCTTATCCGTGCGTACGATTAAGAACTGTCCCGGAAGACAGTGCTTTGCAACGCGGGGCGCGTCAATGACCATCATGCAGATATTCTGCGCAAGTTCTTTGGCCTGGATGATCTTGAACATGTTTCCCTCCTACCGGAAAAAGTTTACAGTAACAAATTACCTAAGACCGAATAAGGTCTCATTGCCTCTGGTATCATAACCGAACCGGCTCACGCGTCCGTCGTGCGTGTTGATCGCAAAAATCGCGCCCGTCGGGGTCGTCGAACCGTCCGGAGCCATATAAAACTCGTTGACCTTATAATACTGCCCGGCGCTCTGAATCTCCATCACGCCCTCGTAGAGATAGATGTTTTTCCCGGGCATGCCTTCCACGTGCCCTTCCACATCCTTGATCAACTCGTTGTTGACAAGCGCCATCATCAAACGCTGCACCGCTTCCTCCGGTGTCAGGACGGTCGCAAGCGTCAGGTGGTACTCCCGCTCCGTAATGTCGGAGACATTTCCGTCCGCGTCAATCGCGATGAACTGAAACTTGCTCTTGCCCTGCGGCATCGTGATGGGGGTCAGATAGCGCTTCGAGCTGCCCGTGGGTGTCGACCCGTCATCCGTATAATAAATGCTGCAGTCCGTGCCGGCCGTTGCGACAATTAAGGTGTTCTGCGTATACTCGCCGCTATCCTCCATGATCTGCGGCGCCGCGGGCCGCTCAACCACATAAATCTGCTGCTCCATCTCACTCGTGTTGCCGGCATTGTCGACAAAGATTGCCTGAATTACATAACGTCCGGCTTCCCTGAGCTCGACGGGCGCCATATACCGCGTCGAGGAGGTCGTCGGAAGCGCTCCGTTCACGGTGTAATAAATCTCTCCCGCCGCGCGCTTGTTCATCATCACAACAACGCCGCTGCCGAAGGTATCCCCCTGCGGCTCAAACAAGGGACGCGGCACCACAATGCCGTCTTCGTCCTCGTCTTCCGTAAGATTTTCCGCCTCCACGCCGGTTTCATTCTCCTGGGCGCTTCCCTGGTCGTGATCCGTCAAAAAGGAGCGAAGCAGAAGAATGAGCAGCAAAATGATGATGGTCGCGATACCGGAAATCAGTGTCACATACTTGCGGAACGAAAAGCCGGAGTTGTTGACAATCTGGATGGGCAACGACCCCGTTGTCTGCGGAAAATTATCCGCAATGCCGGAAAGGTGCTCGTCGATCTGGCTTTCGATCTCCGGCTCGAACTCCGGCACCATCGTCACTTCCTTACCGCAATACCCGCAGTATAGATAGTCGTCCGCGACTTCTTTTCCGCAATTCGGGCACTTCATCTGTGCTGGCGCTCTCCCGCGATGCAGCAGTTCTTCAATAACATCGCAATCGTCATGGGACCCACCCCGCCGGGAACCGGTGTAATATAGGAGGCCTTCTCCTTCACTGTTTCAAAGTCCACGTCGCCGCAGAGCTTGTTGTTTTCATCCCGGTTGATGCCCACATCGATGACAACGGCGCCCTCTTTCACGAAATCCTGTTTGACGAACCGTTCTTTTCCAAGAGCGGCAATCAAAATGTCCGCGCGTGCGCAAACCTCCTGAAGGTTCTTTGTCTTTGAGTGACAAACCGTAACGGTCGCGTTCTCCTTTAGCATCAACTGAATCATGGGCTTTCCCACGATGTTGCTGCGGCCGATGATGACGCACTCCTTCCCTTCCGTTGCAATCTCATACCGCTGCAACAGCTCGATGATACCTGCGGGGGTGCAGCTTACAAACCCCTCCTCGCCCGTGCATAAGCGTCCCACATTCATGGGATGAAATCCGTCCACATCCTTATCCGGATCGATTGCAAGCAGGATCTTTTTTTCATTGATGTGCTCCGGCAGGGGAAGCTGCACCAAAATACCGTTGATGTTATCGTCCTCATTCAAGTCGTGCACCAGCTTTAACAGCGCCTCCTCCGAGGTCGCCTCCTCCAGATGATGCGTCACGGATAAAATCCCGACCTCGTCGCACGCCTTTTGTTTGTTGCGCACATATACGGCACTCGCGGGATTGTCTCCCACCATCACCACGGCAAGCGTCACGGGAATGCCGCGCTCGAGCAATTCGTTTGCCTTCGCCTTCACCTCTTCACGAATGCGTGCCGCCGTTTCTTTTCCGTCAATCAGTATCGCACTCATAACAGTTGTTCAAATGCCTCCATCGTCATCAATACATGGCGCGGCTTCGTTCCCTCTTCCTCCGAAACGACACCCGCCTCGCACAACTGGTCCATGATACGCGCCGCGCGGTTAAACCCGATTTTGAACGCGCGCTGCAGCATCCCGATGGATGCCTTTTCCTTTTGAATGATAAAGCGTCCGGCATCCGCGAAGTACTCATCTCTTCCGTCTTCCTTGAAGGCACCGCCTTCCGTGCCGCCCTCCGCGGAGGTGCTCAGAATCTTCTTCTCAAGCTCCTCGTCGTGCGCTTCCGCAATGCCCTGATTCTTGATAAATTCCACGATGCCCTGAATCTCCGAATCGGAAACAAAGGCGCCCTGGACACGCTGCGGCTTCGGGAAGTTCTGCGGGTAAAAGAGCATGTCGCCCTTGCCCAGAAGCTTTTCCGCACCGTTCATGTCGAGGATGGTTCTGGAATCAATGCCGCTCGAAACCGCGAACGCGATCCGGCTGGGCATGTTCGCCTTAATGAGTCCCGTGATGACATCAACCGAAGGACGCTGCGTCGCGATGATTAAGTGAATGCCCGCGGCACGCGCAAGCTGTGCCAGGCGGCAGATCGCCGTTTCCACCTCGTTGGAGGCAACCATCATCAAATCCGCAAGCTCGTCCACGATGACCACCATCTGCGATAAAACCTCAGGCGCCTCTTCGCCTTCATCCAGGCTCGAAACGTCAAAGGCACGTACATAATCGTTGTAGGCGGAAAGGTCCCTGACCTCCGCGTCCGCAAACAGGCGGTAACGGTTCTCCATTTCGGCGACCGCCCAGTTCAAGGCCGCTGCCGCCTTCTTGGGATCCGTCACGACGGGAATCATCAGGTGCGGAATGCCGTTGTAAACGGACAGCTCCACGACCTTGGGATCGACCATGATGAGCTTCACCTCGTCGGGACGCGCCTTGTACAGAATGCTCAAAATGAGCGTGTTGATACAGACACTTTTGCCGGAGCCCGTTGCACCGGCAATCAAGAGGTGCGGCATCTTCGCAATATCAGTCACAATGGTCTTACCCGCGATGTCTTTACCGACCGCAAATGAAATCTTAGAATCCGCACTTTTATACGCCTCTGATTCCAGAAGCTCTCTCAGGGTCACGGCGCTGACCTCGTTGTTGGGAATCTCGATGCCCACCGCCGCCTTGCCGGGAATCGGTGCCTCGATGCGGATTTCCGTTGCCGCCAGATTCAGCTTGATGTCATCCGCAAGGCCGGTGATCTTTGACACCTTGGTGCCCATCTCCGGCTGCAGCTCAAAGCGCGTCACGCTCGGTCCCTGCGAAATGTCCGTGATGGTCACGTTCACGCCGAAGGTGTGCAGGGTATCCCTTAACTTTGCTGCCGTTTCGCGCAAGGTCTTATCGGAATCGAGTCCCGCGGCGGCGCGCCCCTTCTTCAAAAGATTCAAGGAAGGCAGGCGGTATGCCGTAACGGGCTTAAGTTTTTCTTTTTTGGGTGATGCCTTGTGTGCGGCGGGCTTTGTAAGCACTTCCGGCGCCGCACTCACGTCGATGACCTCCGGGGAGGGCAAATCGTCCGCGTTGCGTGCCGTGTGGACGGGTACCTTGTTCAAATCATCCACCGGCTTTGCCCGCAGGATTTCGTTCTTTGCAACGTCGTTTGAATCCTGCAGTTCGTATGACGAAGACTCTTTTTCCGCGCCCGTATGAATGTGGATTTCGTGAATATCGTCGCGGATTTCATCCGGGCGGTATTCCGGCTCAAAGACCTTTTCCTCGTATGCGCCGTGCACCGGCACGTCGTTCATGTCCTGTGGCACACCGTCCTTGTCGAGCTTTGTGTCCGCGCTGACGCCTGTTACTTTTTTGTTCATGCGCAGGATCTTTTCGTCCTCTTCCTCCTGGCGCTCAAGCTCCCTTCGCCTCTCTTCTTCCTCGCGCAGCCTCAGGCGCTCCTCCCTGCGCTCCATCGAGCGTTCTCTGAAGTTATGCGCCTCCTTCGAGGTGTAGTCAAGGGCTTTTTTGGAGCCCGTTTTCACGCCGCGGATGAAGGAATGCTCGGTCAAAATCACGATGCAGATCACGCCCAGCACCAGAATCAAAATCAGGGTGCCCGCGAGAGAAATCGTATGGTAGCTTAAATACGTAAACGACCCCGCGATGGCGCCGCCGCCGTTTTTGAACTCCCGTGCGGCGTTGTAGATTGCCGCGATGCTGTAGCCCTCCGCGTCCTTCATGCGCCCCGTCACCATCTCGAACAGCATGCCGGCAAGGAGCAGCACAATGACGCCCGCAATCACCTTCCGGATGCTGGATGCGCTGGAGAAATTCGAAACCAAAAACGCGCAGGCAAGAAAGATGGCGACCGGTACGATATAAGCGGTCATGCCGAAAAGACCGAACATAACGCCGCTTAGTACATTGCCGACACCGCCGCCAATCCCGAAATTACATAAAAACAAATAGATGCAGACCGCGAAAAGGACCACCAGACCAATTTCGCTTTTCAAGTCATAGTCCAGCGGTTCCCTTCTGCCCTTGCGCACCCTTCTCCCCCCGGAAGAAGGCGCGCGTCTACGCTTTGAATTCGCCATAAAACCCTTTTCTTAACTCCTCTTTGTACTGCTAAATAGTATAGCATTTTGCCCCCTATTGCGCAATAACGCGCGGGGGCGATTCGTGGAAGAAATATTGCACAAAATGCACGCATTATGGTATACTGTAAGAGTTACATTACAACATACGTTCTATT
>JAFSRL010000023.1 GCA_017446125.1 Lachnospiraceae bacterium | reverse complement strand
TGTCACGATGTCCGGTCAGGGCAAAGCAACCGAGAAACTTTCTTCCGGTTACAGAGTTAACCGCGCGGCAGACGACGCAGCAGGTCTTGCGATTTCCGAAAAAATGCGTAAGCAGATGAGAGGCCTCGATCAGGCGAGCACAAACGCTTCTGACGGTATCAGCGCAGTGCAGACGGCAGAAGGTGCCCTGAACGAAGTTCACGATATGATTCAGCGTATGAATGAGCTGGCAGTACAGGCAGCCAACGGCACGAACTCTGCTTCCGACCGTGAAGCCATTCAGAACGAGATTTCCCAGTTGACGACAGAAATCGACCGTGTCGCGGAGACGACGAAGTTCAACGAAACCTATCTGTTGAAGGGTGACGGTACAGGCGCCAAGACGTCCATGATCTTAACCCCCAAGGATGGCGGCTATGCCCGTATCCCGATGCACTACTCCACGAACCAGAAAACGGTCCGTATCGATTTGATTCACCTTTCCACAGGCAGCAAGGTTATCATCGGCGGCAAGCAGTATCAGATTTCTACCGGCGCTGCCAAGGGACAGAATATCATTACCAAGGATATGGCCTACAGTATGATGGCACAGGAGATTCTGAGAGCAAACAGCATCGGCGCAACCCACACAAAGGCGACCGTCGTTGGCGACATCCCGGGCGGAATAAAGACTACGACGACTGAAGACGGCAGAGAAGTTCGGTACATCTCCATCACCAGAGCAAAAGCCAGTGTTTACAGAGACTTAACCTTCGCCCTCCATGTCGGTTCCGACGCGGATGAAGCAAACAAGATTGGTCTTCGCATCAAGGCGCTGAACACCGAAGGCTTGGGCTTAAAGGGATTGAAGGTCACCCCCGGACAGAACAACGATGACTGGGGCACACTGGCCACCTACGCAATCGATGCAATCGGCGACGCACTGAAGTATGTATCCGACCAGAGAGCAGAACTCGGTGCTATTCAGAACAGACTTGAGCACACCATCGCCAACCTGGACAACGTCGTAGAGAACACGACCGCTGCAGAATCCAGAATCCGCGATACGGACATGGCAGAGATGATGGTCGAGTACTCGAAGAACCAGATCCTCGCACAGGCCGGTCAGTCGATGCTCGCTCAGGCGAACCAGTCCAACCAGGGTGTTCTCTCCTTACTCCAGTAAGCATAGAGCCCAACCCCACACAGCATATAAGGAAGGAGCTCCCCAAGCGGGAGCTCCTTTTATAACACCTCATCAGTCACCTTCGGTGACAGCTTCCCCTCAAGGGGAAGCTTTTAGGATAGTACCTTCTCCTTGAGGAGAAGGTGCCCGAAGGGCGGATGAGGTGTAATTTTACTGAATTTATGGTACAATTAACTGGAATTGTCACACAAAACGAGGGTTGTACATGGCGAACAAAGACGTTCGGGAATTCGGGCAAAAAACCATACGGCAGGCGGACATGATCGCCGATTATTACTATCAAAGAGACGGCCGGGCGGCGGAGCTGTTGCCGAAGGTCTTAAAGCAGTTAATCCTTTATACGCAATTACTGGAACAGGCGGGAGAAACCATCACGGATTTCGCGGAACAGATGCGCGATTGGGGCGCAACGCTCGGGAAACTGACGAATGCTGCCGGAAGTGAAGACGGCATCTTAACCGCGGACATCCTTCACCATGAAGTAATTCCGGCCTTGAATCGTTGGGTTGAGACATCTTAGGTGACAAAGGGGACAGGTCCAAATGTCATCTGCTGACCGGGAGACGAGACGCAGCTGCCAGCGAGACGATGACATTTGGACCTGTCCCCTTTGTCACCGGGTAACAGTTATGACAAACAACACATCCGAAAACTTGATATGGGAAAAGAACAACGCCGCCTTCGAAAAGCGCTACGGTTTTCCGATTCCGGAGGACAACACCGCAACGAATCATTTCCGCATGGGCGAGGCCATCAACGGAATGCCCATTCTGTATTGTGTGGATTTAGAGACCGGTGAGGAAACCCGCCTCAACAGCCTCTACGACCCGCAGTACGAGGCAGGGCGCTGGGCGGAAAAGTTGACCTTCCGCAACGTCCGAACAATGATTGCGATGCAGGGGTTTTTGGACGGTTATTTTGCGGACGCTGTTTTAAAACGTTTGACACGCACCGATTCCTATGTGGTGATCTATGAGCCGGATATCGCGCAGTTTTCCTTCGTGTGTAAGCACATGGATTATTCGGCGCTGTTTGAGGATTCCAGATTTGTCATTTACCTGCCCGGTCACCATAAAGGCACGTTTTACAAAACCATGTCGGAGGAAATTGTCGACATCTACCGGGCGGATTTGCACATGATGATTACGCCGCCGGTGACAGAGATTGAGAACACGTTTTACGAGGACTGCAACAGCCTCTCGAACTATCTTGCGGCGGACGCGAACACCAGGGTGAAGTTGGGCAGCGCGGATACGGGGAATTTCCTTCGCGTCGTCAAGGGCTTATCGACGAACTCGAGTATCAGCAAGCTGAAGGAGGCGTTTGCGGGAAAGGACATTCCGGCGGTCATCGTTGCTGCGGGACCGTCATTGCGCAAGAACGTGGAGCTCTTAAGGGAAATCAATGACAAGGCGCTCATCGTCGCGGTGGACCGTGCGGTTCCCGTCCTGCAGGAGGTGGGAATCAAGCCGCACATGACGGCGAGCGTGGACGCAATCAAGAGTCCGGTGTTTTTGGAGTCGGAGCTGGTGCGCGATTTGCCCGTTCTGTTCTACGCAATGGGCAACCGCGCGACACAGGATGCGCATGAAGGGCATCTCATTTACTTTGGTGTGGGCGGCAGCTTCTTCGGCATCGCCGGGCTGGACGAATTGCTTTTGCCGTACGGAAACGTGGGCGGCAGTGTCGCGACCGCGATTTTTGTGTGCCTGCAGCAGATTGGTGTGAAGAACATCATTTTGATCGGGCAGGATTTGGCGTACGCCGAAGACATGCGGACGCATGCGGACGGTGCGATGTATAATCCCGACTGGCACAACGTGGAGGAAATCCCGGGTGTGAACGGGGACATGGTGAAGAGCCGTTTTGACTGGATGAGCTTCATTCAGTTTTATGAGCAGGAGATGATTGCGAATCCGGAGTTAAACGTGATTGACGCAACGGAAGGCGGGGCGCTTATCCGGGGCAGTAAGGTCATGACCTTCCGCGAGGCGATTGATACGTATTGCACGACAAGCATGGATGTGGCAGGACTGCTTTCGGCGCTTGCGCCCGCGATTGATGAAACGAAAGAAAAAGAACTCCGGGAGCAGATCTTAAGCTTCATTCCGCAGTTGAAGTATATCAAACAGTGCGCGGAGGAAGGGATTACGTTTTCGAACCAGGTGAAGAAGGCGGCGCAGTATCACAAGGATGTTTTCTCGGACTACTATGTAAGTAAGATGAAGGAGGCGGAGACGAGGCGTTCCATCATCCGCCTGCAGGGCGCGTACATGCTTCTGGAAAGCTTTGCGGTGTTAAGCAAGGACGACCTGCCGGGGGACGAGCTCTTTGTCCGGACGGAAAAGGACGCACTGGAAGTCTATACGCAGTTGAGCCGGTACTTTGCCCTGTTACGGGACAAGGCGGATCCGCTGATTGATGAGATTCGCAGACTCTTTGATGCGGAGGCGTTCGCCAAAGAGCAGGAAGCAAAGGAGAAGGAAAAAGAAAGCGAGGGAAGTGCATGAACAACGTGCAGATCGGTGACATCGTCATTGGCGCAGGCGTGAGACCCCTGGTCATTCCGGAAATCGGAATCAACCACGGCGGCGACCTGCAGGTTGCGAAGCTCATGGTGGACGCTGCGCACCGGGCGGGTGCCAGACTCATTAAGCACCAGACGCACATCGTGGAGGATGAGTACGCGGGCGCCGCGAAATCGATTCGTCCCGGCAACGCGGACATTTCCATCTATGAAGTGATGCGCAGGTGCTCCTTGACGAAGGATGAGGAGTATGAGCTCATGCAGTATGTGGAGTCGAAGGGTATGCTCTTTCTCTCGACACCGTTTTCGCGTGCGGCGGCAGACAGGCTGGAAGAGTTCGGCGTCAAGGCGTTTAAGATCGGGTCGGGTGAATTAAACAACTATCCGCTCTTAGACCACATCGCATCCTTTGGCAAGCCCATGATCATGTCGACCGGCATGAACTCGATGCCTTCCGTTATGCGGGCGGTGGATATTTTGGAGCATCACAAGGTGCCGTACGCTTTGATGCATACGACAAATCTTTATCCGACGAAGCCGGAGCAGGTGAGACTGGGCGGTATGCAGGCACTGATGACCGCCTTCCCGCAGGCGCCGATCGGGCTTTCCGATCACACGGTGAACAACAACGCTTGTATCGCGGCGATTGCTTTGGGCGCCCGTGTTGTCGAGCGTCACTTCACGGATCACATGGACAGGGAAGGTCCGGACATCGTGTGCTCGATGGACGAGGACGCTTTACGTGAGCTGTTGCGTGCGGCGAGAGAGGTTCCGCAGATGCAGGGCGGCATTAAGACCGCACTGCCGGAGGAACAGGTCACGATTAACTTTGCGTACGCGTCGGTTGTCACAATTAAGCCGGTGAAGCAGGGCGAGATGTTCTCGAAGGATAATCTCTGGGTGAAGCGTCCCGGCACGGGCGAGATCCTCGCGGAGGAATACGGCGACATCATGGGCAAGACCGCCGCATGTGACATTGAGGATGATACGCTTCTGACGCGGGCGATGGTGAAGGAGTGGAATGAGTAAAACCAAAATAGAAAACAAAAAGAAGATTCTCTTCATCACCGGAACACGTGCGGACTACGGTAAGATGAAGTCCTTGATGAAGGAAGTCGAGGCAGATCCGGCGTTCAGTTGCTATATCTATGTTTCCGGCATGCACCTGATCGAGGTGCTGGGAAACACTTATAAGGAAGTGTTGAAGGACAACTACCGGCATGTGTCGATTGCCTTCGGCCTCGCCAATACAAGAAACATGAGCTACGATTTGGGTGACGTCATCCGTGACCTGACCGGTTTCGTGATGAAGAACCGGCCGGACATGATTGTTGTGCACGGCGATCGGATTGACGCGCTTGCGGGCGCGGTGGTGGGCGCGTTGAACAACATCATCGTCGCGCACATCGAGGGCGGTGAGCTTTCGGGGACGATTGACGATTCGATTCGTCACGCGATCTCGAAGTTCGCGCACATCCACATGGTGAGCAACGACGAGGCGGCGGGAAGACTGATCCAGTTGGGAGAGGAGCAGAAGAATATTCATATCATCGGCTCGCCCGATATTGATATCATGATGTCGCCTTCCCTGCCTTCGCTCGATGAGGTGAAGGAGCGTTACGAGATTCCGTTTGATAAGTATGCGATTCTCATGTATCATCCCGTTACGACGGAGTATGAGGATTTGAGCGGCAACATCAAGCAGGTTGTCGACGCGGTGATTGCTTCCGGCAGAAAGTATGTCGTGATTTATCCGAACAACGATCTCGGGTATGAATTGATTTTGAATGAGTACCGGCGATTCCGCGGGAACCGGCTGTTCCGTCTGTTTCCGTCGCTGCGTTTCGAGCACTTCTTAACACTTTTGAAGAATGCGGACTTCATGGTGGGGAATTCCTCCGGCGGAATTCGCGAGGCGAATATTTACGGGATACCGAGCATTGATGTCGGCACAAGGCAGCAGGGCAGGTATACGACGGAGGTCAACAAGAACATCCAGCACGTGACGGAGAGCAAGCAGGACATCATGGATGCGATCGGGAAGGTGGATGAACATCGCCACCGCTCATCGACTTATGGTGACGGAAATTCCACGGCACGCTTCATGGAGCTTGTGCGCAATCCGGCACTCTGGGAGATTGATTTACAGAAGAGGTTTATCGATTTTAACCGGTGATATCAAGGGCGGAAGGACGGACATAAGCATGTGCTTGCACAATGCGTTGTACGTACTTATCGCCTGCATCGGTTATGAGGAAATGCTTTGATTAACGACCGCACCATTCTCGCTATGATTCCCGCCCGCGGCGGCAGCAAGGGAATCAAGGACAAAAACATCACACCGCTTGCGGGAAAACCCCTCATCACATATACGATCGAGGCGGCGCTGCAGTCGCGCTACATCGACCGCGTCGTTGTCTCCACCGATTCGGAAGCGATTGCTGCGGTGGCACGTGCGGCCGGTGCGGACGTTCCGTTCCTGCGCCCCGCGGAGCTGGCAAGCGATACGGCGAAGTCGATTGATGCGGTGTTACACTGTATTGAATTTGTAGGTGACTACACCACCT
>JAFSRL010000181.1 GCA_017446125.1 Lachnospiraceae bacterium | reverse complement strand
CATTCTGTGCCATGAGCGCCTCCACCTCAAGCGTGCGATGTCCCGTGGATTTTGCCTCCCAGTCGGATACGGAGTCGCAGTGTTCCGAAGGGTTGCTCACGGACGGATGGTAAATGCTTTGCATGACCGCCTGCACCTGCGGATTGTTATCCAGTTCGGTAATTGCCTGATTTTTTGTCGCGGAGTTAGAAAGCATCCTGATGAGGGTCGGGATATCCTGCCCCGCCATGAGGCGGAAGCGGGAGGTGACGCGATCCTCGGTGGGAAGGGGTGCTGCGGGGGGTGCTGCGGGTGTAGCTTCTATAGACACCTCATCCGTCGGCTTCGCCGACACCTTCTCCTCAAGGGGAAGGTTTTCTTTTTTGGTATTGTCATCAGAGGTAGAATTATCCCCTGTGGTATCTCCTTCAGCACCAGTGTTTTCTTCTGCCGCATCCCCGGTTTGGCTTCCCCTTGAGGGGAAGCTGTCGGCGGAGCCGACTGATGAGGTGTCTTGTGTGGTGGATGCCTCCTCCGTGGTCTCTCCCTCAGTCTCAGAATCTTCCTCTGTCGTCTCCCCCTCCAACACCTCCTCCGGCGGGGCGGCCATCATCATTCCCGGGCGTACGGACTGTTGGCGGATGCCGGTGCCGGGGTCGTCGACACCCAGCGCGGTTAAAATCTGAATCGCGAGTTCATTGGCGGCCTTTAGCTGCTCCAGGCTTGTCACGGTGGAATCAATCCCGCTCTTTAACGAATTGATTCCGGCGGCGAGTGCCTCCGCGCCGGTCTTGACCTGGTCGATTGCGCCGGAGACCGTGGTGATGCCGTCCGCCATCTGATTGACACCGTCCGTGTATTCCTTCACACCGTCCTTTAAGCTCAGCGCGCCGTCCTTAAAGTCCTTCGTTCCGTCCTTTAAATCCTTCACGCCGTCCTTCAATTCAATGACGCCGTCCTTTAACTCCTTTCCGCCATCCTTGAATTCCGTCGTGCCGTCCTTCAACTCCTTCACACCGTCCACAAGCTCCGTGGATCCGTCGGAAAGATCGTCCATATCCGTTTTCAGGTCATCGAGTTTTTCGCTCTCATATAAATCCGTTCCCAGAAGATCCAGCGCATTTGTCGTCACAACGGTCAAGGTCATGCCCAGCTCGAACCCTTCCGTGTACGCACTGATCTCCACGAAATCCGGAATCTCACTGTCCCCCCGCTCCATCTCCATGTCCGCAAGCTGTTCGTCCGTGATGTTCAGGGATGACTCCAGCCCCGGGAGCGCATAGCCCACAATGGTATAACGGTCCGCGTCCGAAGTCACCTCGCCGTTTTCCACCTTCACGCCGCGGAACTTATCCGCATCCAAGATCAGTGCGCTCATCATCAGAAACGGTGTGTAGACCTCCTCCTCCGCATCATTGATCGTCACCTTTTTCGTGGCAAAGTTTTCGTAATCAAAACGGATTTTCACGTTCCCGTGCTTTCCGGCAATCTCCTCAGGGCTCACTTCCTTCCCCTCCAGAAAATACGTCACCTTCACGGAAAACGGCAGCGCTTCTTCCGTGGTCCCTCGATAATAAATGTCACGCCCGCCGCTCTTCCATGTCAGAAGATCCTTTTCCGCGGCATCATACGCTTCCATGCCCTTCACGTTCTCGATGTTTTTTAATGTCGTGACGTCCTTCACCTCATCCGTCCCGTCATAATTCTTTAACCAGTTGCTCACGATTATGCGGTCGGTGGCGCCTGTCGCATCCGCAACCACATAGACGGTCTCTTCCTTGTCCGCGTCATCCTCGCCCGTGCGCACGGAGGCTTTCTGCGCCGCCTGCCCGATTGCTTTTTCCAGCGCGTCCGCTTCCGCAGCCTGCTGTGCCGTGGCATCCCCGTAGGCGCTGTTTGCGCGCGTCGCATCAAACGACGGATCCGTTCCGCCGCAGCCCGTTGTCCCCATTAAGAGCACCCCGGCAAGCCAAAGACAAACCGCCCTCTTCTTCATTGCTCCTTCCTTTCTTGCGCATCGCGCAGGTGCTTATCTTTTCTGCGCCGCATTCCAAACACGATTGCGATGATTGCAGCAACGGCAATGACCGCCGCGGCGATGCCGCCGTACATCCTGATTTTCTCCTGCCGAACGCGCCGCAACGGTGCTTCCCCCGTAAGAAGCGCCGCCGCGTCATAGCGCTGCATCACGGCAAGAATCTCATCCATCTGGTTGTTGATTTCCTTTGTGCCCGCCTCATACTCCGTCGCAATCAGCATCAGCTTATAGTGATCGCTCACAAGCAAATCCATTGCGTCGTCGCTGACGCCCTGCGCATTGTCCGTTCCGGCAAGAAACTCCATCGGAATTGTGGGACCTAAGACGGAGTCCATGCTGAGCACGCCCTGCACGCCTTCAACGTTCTCAATCTGTTCATGCATCTCGTAGCTTCCGGCGCTGCTCACGCCGATGTCGTAAAGACCCACGTAAAAGGTCCCGATTTCAAAATCATTTTTCAGCGCTTCGCTGCCGACCTGCGCATTTGTCATAGCGTTCTACTCCACATTCTTTAAAGCCTCGCCCATCGGAATCTTCCGCACGCGCCGCATCTGCAAAAGATGTACCAGCGCGTACAGCACGATGCCGATCGCCGGGATGAACAGGTAAATCCGGGGCGCGATGTAAAACGGCAGATAACCGTTCATCCGCGACAAAAACATTCCCAGAAGATTCTTGATTGCAATTCTCGCAAACGGCAGTGATGCAACGAGCGAGAAAACAACGACAATCGCCGTCGCGGTGTTATACAGCCTTCCGACCTCGCCGTTGGTGTAGCCCAGAATCTTTAGCATCGAAATCGCATGCGAGTTGCGGTCCACGATGAGCTTCGCAAGGATGTACACCACGATTGCAAAGATTGCCATCGCAAAATAGGAAAACATTCCCATTACGCCGCCCAGCGAGTCCATCATCTGGTCCGCGATGGTCGTCATGTCCGCTTCGGTGATGATGGTCTGTACCTGCTCCTCCGGAATGTCTTCCAGAATCCGGTCGGAAAAATATCCGGTGAAGTATTCCTGTTCCAAAAAGAACACCCGGTTAAACAGCGCTCTCTTCATATAGATTGCAACCGTCGATTCATAGTCGAATATGCCGGCAACAATAAAGTCAAAGGAGCGGCTGCCGTAGCGCACCTTTAAGCGCAGCCGGTCGCCGGTCTTTAAACCGTACTTGTCGCGGCAGGCACTCGAAATCGTGACCGCGTTTAGCACATCCGGCAGCTCGATGCCCGTCAGGTAGCGGCTGTCCTCTTCGATGCCGTACACGGAGACCTCGTCGTCTTCTTTTTTCAACGCATACATGCAGTACTTTTCCGCGTCCTTGTCCGCAGTCTCCACTTCTTCCTTTAATACATACTGACGCTCACAAATCATCGAATCGATGATGACGCCGCGGAAGCGTGTAAGCACCGGTCCGAACATCAGCCCAAACATCAACAGCACAACCGCGAGGAAGATGCCGAATGCCAGCACCAGATACGACGCGCGGTTCTGGATCAGAATGCGGATGCGGAATCTGGTCAGAAACCCGCCGTGCTCCAGAGGCAGGTCATGCACCTGCTTCTGTGTCCGCAGGTCCCTTCGTAAGAACTTTAAGGGCGGAAGCCTCAGCATCCGGAACAAAACCAAAAGGGTCACAACAAACACAATCGCACAGGGCAAGAGCGTCGTCTCCAAAAACGCCTTCGTACTCCACCTCGTCACATACGTGGGCAGTGAATAGCTGTGGTAATAAAGCCCCGCCATTGTCTCCTTCATCTTCGTGTAGCCGGCGATGTTTCCGACACCTGCCGCAACCACCGTGATGAAGAGCGGCAGGAACATATAGTGTAAGAGCATCTCCGTGCGGGTATAGCCCGAGGCGCGCAGGGTGCCGATCGCGCCCGCCTCCCGTTCAATGTCGCTTTGGGTTGTCACCGCAAAGATAAAGGCAAGCACCGCCATGACGATGACGAGCAGCATCTCCATCATCGTCATGTCCGCGCCGAAGTCCTCCTGCGTAAACCGGATTGCCTGGTTGTCCTGACTGGAAACAAATTCGATGAGGTCGTCATCGCGCATGTCCTTGCGCTTGTCGATGTAGTCATCAAGATCCGCGGCAAGTTCGTTGCTGCGCTCCCACCCCTCCTCATCGTCCGCGGGCGGGTCGTTGAACTTGTACGCCGTACAGTAGACAAGTCCCTTGTTGTCGAGCGCCTCGTATCCTTCCCTTGTCATGAGTCCCACGCAGAAAAGAGAGGCATTGAACATCATGTCGGTATTCGTCTTAAAGAGTGCGGTGTAATCGGACAGCGCCACAAGTCCCGTCACCGTATACTGCCTGCCCTCGATTTCCATCACGTCACCAATCGTTACTTCATTGTTTTCTCCGTAGAGACGATCGATGACAATCTCATCCTCCTCTTCGGCCAGGCGGCCCTCCATCACGCAGGGCAGGTTGACCTTTTCCCTGTTCGGGTAGATGCGGATTGTGTCCTCCCCAATCTCCTTGTCCTTATAATTGAAGTCATAAAGCGTCACACCCTTGGACGTGACAAATTCCTTTAACGCGTCATCCGCTTCCTTTCGCAGAATGAAATGCCCGTCCTCGATGTTGTATTTTTCAAAGCTCTCATCAAACGCCATGACGATGCTGTGGTTCGCCACCATGTAGCCGGAGGTGAAGCCGATAAAAATCGCGATAAACAAAAAGAGCGCGATGTACTTGCCCGCGTCCGCGATGAGTGCCCGTTGATATCGTTTGAATAAGGGGTTCTTCATGCCGGCACCGCCCTACAGTTCCAGGTCTTTGACCAGGAGCTTGTCCGTGTTGCGGTCGTTGTGCCGGATTTGTCCGTCACGCAGCCGGATGACCTGGTCCGCCATGCGTTTGATTTCGTCGTTGTGCGTCACAAGGACGATGGTGTTCTCGTATTTTTTATTGACTTCCTCGATGAGTCCCAGGATTTCATACGACGTTTTGGAATCGAGTGCGCCGGTCGGCTCGTCGCAGAGCAGGATCCCGGGGTTCTTGATGATGGCTCTGCCGATCGCGGTACGCTGCTGCTGTCCGCCACTGAGCTGGTTCGGGAGCTTGTTGCGATGCTCCCAGAGCCCTAAGGTTTTGATGATGTCCTCTAAGGGCAGCGGTTTGTCCGAGAGGTAGGCGCCGACCTCGATGTTTTCCCTGACCGTG
>JAFSRL010000180.1 GCA_017446125.1 Lachnospiraceae bacterium | reverse complement strand
CCTTCTCTATGAGGCTGCTAATCACCTTGTAGGTCTTAAGCTGCTTTTGAGACAATGTAATTACACCTTCTTTCATGTCATATAGGGTGACATTTTCTCAAGTGAACTACAAGGTGACATTATCACAAGTTAACAACACCCCCTGACTCACTCAACTTGCGGAACCATCTGCATCGTTGTATAATTGAACAGATGGAAATAGCAGAGTAGGAACGGGTGCGTTAAGTGCCGTCTGAACGGGGAGTTGTCAGACGGACGAAGCCAAAGGCGCGGTACCCCTTCCGCATCCCGCTGCTGCATATAGTGGACGTATGACAACATGTGATTTCTCCTCTGTATGTGGTAAATGCAGTGATACTGCATGGCAGCGACAGCAGAAAGGAGATTTTTTTATGGAGAAATACGTATCGTTAGGGGAACAGACACAGGCGGAAAGAAACAGAAATCTGTTTGCCGCCTCCCTGCATGAGTTAAAGGACTTACGCAACCTTGTCTTCTGCGGACTTTTGGGGGCAATGGCGATTGCCCTGGACCAATTTACGTCCATCAAAATCGGTCCATACATCAGAATCGGGTTTTCCGGTTATCCCAACAGAATCTGCGACTATCTCTTCGGCCCCGTGACCGGCGCGATTTTTGGTGCGGTCATGGATATCCTAAAGCTGATGATTAAACCGGACGGGGGGTTTAATCCGCTCTTTACGCTTGTGCCCATGGTTGCGGCGCTCATTTGCGGTATCTTCTGGTACCGTAAGAAGGTGACGATCTGGCGCGTCGTTGTTGCGCAGTTTTTTGTAAAGCTCATCTGCAATGTCTGGCTGAATACATGGTTCATCGCAATCAATTCGGGCGAGGCGATGATGGCGATTATCGGTCCTCGCACCATTCGCAACCTCGTCATGTGGCCCATCGATTCAATCTTTATGTTTGTGATCTTAACCGCGATTGAGCGGGCGCTGAGGGGGATGAGGAGACAGACGTGGTAATCACGCTGTGTAGTGCTGAATTGCAAATCACCAGTCGGTTCTCTATAATAGTAGGATAGCGCAAGCCGCTGTCCTGCTTTTTTATTGGGAGGGTGTGCGCGGATTCACGGCTGTACATGGTTGTATGGCACTTCAGAATTACGGAGGAAAGGTAAGATGCAGATTTACGAAGAATTACAGGCAAGAGGGTTGCTTGCGCAGCTCACGAGCGAGGAGGAAATCAGGAAGCTTGTGAACGCGGGCGGTGCGACCTTTTATATCGGATTTGACCCGACGGCGGATTCGCTGCACGTCGGTCACTTCATGGCGCTTTGCCTGATGAAACGCTTGCAGGAAGCGGGCAACAAGCCCATCGCCTTAGTGGGCGGCGGCACCGGCATGATCGGGGACCCCAGCGGCAGAACCGACCTGCGCACCATGATGACGAACGAAACCATTGACCATAACTGCGAGTGCTTCAAAAAGCAGATGAGCCGCTTTATTCAGTTCGAAGACAGCTTTGACCGGACGACGAACAAGGCGTACATGGTCAACAACGCGGACTGGCTGCGGGATTTAAATTACATCGAGTTCATCCGCGACATCGGCGTGCATTTTTCTGTCAACCGCATGCTCGCCGCGGAGTGCTACAAGAACCGCATGGAGAAGGGCTTGAGCTTTTTGGAGTTCAACTACATGCTCATGCAAAGCTTTGACTTCTTAAAGCTTTATGAGGACTACGGGTGCAACATGCAGTTTGGCGGCGACGACCAGTGGAGTAATATGCTGGGCGGCACGGAGCTCATCCGCAGAAAGCTGGGACAGGATGCGCACGCGATGACAATCACCCTGCTCTTGAATTCCGAGGGCAAGAAGATGGGCAAGACCGCGAAGGGTGCCGTGTGGCTGGATCCGGAAAAAACCACGCCCTACGAGTTCTACCAGTACTGGCGTAACATCGACGATGCGGACGTCTTGAAGTGTCTGCGCATGCTGACCTTCCTGCCGGTCGAACAGATCGATGAGATGGATGCCTGGGAGGGCGAGAAGTTAAACGAAGCGAAGACCATTTTAGCGCAGGAGCTCACGACCTTGGTTCACGGCGAAGAGGAGATGAAGAAAGCGGAAGCGGGCGCCAGGGCGCTCTTTGGCGGAGCATCAGATGATGCGAACGTTCCGGCAGTTACATTAAAAGAGGAGGACTTCAGGGACGGTGTCATCGACATCTTAGGTGTCCTTGTTGCCGCGGGGTTAAACGCGAGTCGCAACGAAGCGCGCCGCGCGGTGGAGCAGGGCGGCGTGACCGTAAACGGCGACAAGGTGGAGGACGTGAAGACGACCTACACGAAGGACGATTTAAAGGACGGCATCCTCGTACGCCGCGGCAAGAAAAATTTCAAGAAGGTGACGGCGTAACAAAGGCGCGGAATGACTTGATATGGAAGGCAATTATTTTTTCATCGGTTTTGTCGGAATCTTTATTGTCGCAACCTTCGTCATCGGGCTGCGCGATAAGCGGCTTTTGCAAAAACGTTTGCTTGCGCGCATCAGGGACAACTACGGTAAGGCGCCGAAGGTGACCTATGACGAAAACTCCTTTGCGCGCATTCCGAAGTATTTTCAAACCCATGCAGGGGAGCATGCGCTTGACGACATCACGTGGAATGATCTGGACATGGACGATGTCTTCGTGCGGTTCAATTACTGTGCATCCGCCGCGGGCGAGGAAGTGCTTTACGCGATGCTGCGCAATGTCTGCGGAAGAAACAATGCACCGGCGCCTTTCGGGGACAAAGAGGCATTTGAAGAACGCTTAACCACGCTTTCCAAAGACAAGGAGCTGCGGGAGGCGCTGCAGGTTGCGTATTACAGAATCGGCAAGACCGGAAAGTATTCCGTGCACGATTACTTAAAGGGACTGGAGAGCTTACCGCGCGGAAAGATGGGACTGGAAATCGCGGCGCTTTGCGTGATGGTCTTCTCCGTCGTGTTGATGTTCTTCGCATTCCCGCTTGGCGCAACGCTTTTGTTTGCGACATTCGTTTACCAGCTCCTAACCTTTTACCGCAGAAAGTCGGAAATCGAACCGTATCTGGTTTGCTTTGATTATATCCTGCGCATGTTAAAGGAAGGTGATACCATCCGCGCCCTCATCGAAGAGAAGATGCAAAAGGAAGGAAACGCCCTGCGCGAGATGGGAAGAGAGATGGCCTCGTTCAAGCGCGGCGCTTCTTTGGTGCGTGCGGGAATGTACAACAGCGCCGGCGCGACCGGCTCCCTCTTCGACATCCTCATGGACTACGTGAACATTCTCTTTCATTTGAATCTCATGAAGTTCGACCAGATGCTGCGCGAGGTGGAGGCGCACAGGGAAACAATCGATGCCATGGTCACGTTGACGGGAATGATTGAGGCGATGATTGCCATCGTGTGTTACCGCGCGTCGCTGCAAACGGAAAACGGCGCGGGGTACTGCGTGCCGGAGTTTTCTTCCGGCGATGCCTACAACGTGGAAGGGCTTACGCATCCGCTGTTGGGTAACGCGGTGCCTTCCGACCTTGCAACAAAGAACAACATTCTCATCACGGGATCGAATGCTTCCGGCAAGTCGACCTTCTTAAAGGCTGCGGCATTGTCTGTTGTGATGGCGCAGACCATCCACACCGTGACGGCGTCGTCGTATCAGGCGCCCTTTATGCGCGTGTATTCCTCGATGGCGTTGCGCGACGATATCCACGGCGGCGACAGCTACTATATGGTAGAGATCAAATCCTTGAAGCGCGTGCTGGACGCGGTCAAGGTGGCGGGCGCGCCGAAGGTGTTTTGCTGCATCGACGAGGTTCTGCGCGGAACAAACACGGTGGAGCGGATTGCGGCGTCGAGTGAAATCCTGAAGGTCTTCTCCGCGGACAACGCGCTTTGCATTGCCGCGACGCATGATGTTGAGCTGACCACACTCTTAAAAGGATATTATGAAAACTATCACTTTGAAGGCATCGTAAAAGACGGCGACGTGCAGTTTGACTTTACGCTGCATGAAGGACCCTCCACGACGCGCAACGCGATTGCGCTTCTTGATCTTATGGGGTACGATGCGTCGATCACGAAGGCTGCGGAGGAGCGAGCGGGAAGGTTTTTGCGAGAGGGGAAGTGGGAGTGAAAGTTTTAATCTACACGGACGGCGCGGCGCGGGGCAATCCCGAAGGGCCCGGCGGGTACGGCGCCGTCATTCAGTATACGGATCCCAAAGGCGTGCTCCACGAAAAGGAGTTAAGCTGCGGCTACGACAAAACGACGAACAACCGCATGGAGCTCATGGCGGTTATCGCTGCCCTGGAAGCATTGAACCGCCCCTGCGAAGCGGACATCTACTCCGACTCCCAGTATGTGGTCAAGGCGTTCACGGAGGGGTGGATTGATGTCTGGATGCGCAACGGCTGGAGAACCGCCGGCAAAAAGGATGTCAAGAACGTCGCACTCTGGGAGCGTCTGTTGGAAGCGAAGGCGCAGCACAAGGTCCGCTGGCACTGGGTGAAGGGGCACGCCGACAATGAGGTCAACGAGCGCTGCGACAAGCTTGCGACCGCAGCGGCGGACGCCGAAGAAGCCCTTTTGCACGACGACGGCGGCGATTTGCGTTAAGCTCTTCTGCGCACGCAGCGACGGATAAGGAAGTCATATTCATTGATAAGGATTTTTAAAATGTCTGACAATTCTATTATATTTTCTTAAAAATTCAAATTTTCGCTTGCAATTTTCACAATTTAGATGTACAATAGCAACAGTAACGACAAATTTCTTTTTTTGCCGCTATTGACTAACAACACAACAATATATTACACAATTCATTCAAATGGAGGGAAGTTCCTATGGCAAAGGAAAAGAAGGAGAGACCCGCGAAGGCTGCAAGTGCCCCGAAGGGCGGCGGTATCGGCATCAGCATGGAGACACTGCGTCATTTAAAGGTGCAGGATAAGTTTTCACATGTGTTTAACCGGCTGCTCATCTTTATGTTAATTGCGTCGGTGGCATTGGTTTTTACAATCATCTACTGCGTTATCCAGTACCGCACGATGTATACAAAGTATTATGAGACCGCGGAAGCGGTTGCGGACGGCCGTGCCGGCAACCAGTCGTTGTCCAAGAACATCATGTATATCATGGCGGCGGAAGAGGAGACGGTTGTTGCGCAGCGCATGGAAGCCGCGACGGCAGATTCCGCGCAGTTACAGGCAGCCATCGAACATTTAAAGGAAATGTATCCTGATTCTGCTGTGGTCGCGCAGCTGGATAAAACGTACATCACGACAACGGACGGTGCGCAGAACTGGATCGGCATGGTCAATTCGGGTTCACCCAAACACGAACTCTACGAGACGTTTGAAGCGGAGCTTTTGGGCAATCTGACACAATTACGTGATGATCTGATCGCTGTACAGGAGGCCGCAAAAGCCAACGCGTCCAAGGCGTATACGCAGGCACTCGCGATTGCGGTCGTCTTTACGGTCATCGCCGTGATTCTCGTCGTCTTGCTCTTCATCACGATGCAGGATTCCAAGGGCAAGCTGACCAGATCCATCGTCGAGCCGGTTTCGCAGATTGCGGCTGCGGCGGATAAGATGGCGGAAGGCCACCTCGCCGTGGAGGTGGATTATGAATCCGACGACGAGCTGGGCGGCCTTGCGAACTCGATGCGTAATACGACGACCGTTATCCACGGCATCGTCGATGACTTAACCGATGTCATGCAGCGCTTGGGCGGCGGCGACCTGGTGCACGGCTCCAGAAATCCCGACTGCTACATCGGTGACTTCTACCCGATCGCCAAAGAGATCCGTTCCTTCCGTGACAACCTCGCCGGCACCATGGGCGAGATCAAGGATTCCTCCTCGCAGGTTTCCCAGGGAGCCCAGAACATGGCACAGGGTGCGCAGGATCTTGCGGAAGGGTCTACCGACCAGGCAGCCAGCGTACAGGAACTGACGGCTAGCGTTGCTTCCGTTATGACACAGACGGAAACCCTCGCGGATTCCGCGGACAAGGGCAACCGGATGGCGGGCCAGGTCAAGATGCAGGCCGACACCGGTATCGAGAAGATGGGTCAGGTGGTCGAAGCAATGGCAGGCATTACGGAGTCCTCGAACCAGATTGCCGGCATCGTTCAGACCATCGAAGACATTGCAAGCCAGACGAACCTGCTTTCCTTAAACGCTTCCATCGAGGCAGCGAGAGCGGGCGAAGCGGGCAAGGGCTTTGCGGTTGTTGCGGATGAAATCCGTCAGCTTGCCGCACAGTCCGGTGAGGCGGCAGGCCATATCCGCGACGTCATCCAGACAACGATTGATTCCGTAAACAACGGTAACACGGTCGTGGAAGAAACAAACGAAGCCCTGGGCCAGGTGGCACAGTCCATCATCGAGATCCAGTCCATCATGCAGGAGAACGCGGAAGAAGCGTCGAACCAGAAGGCTGCGATGGAAGAGATCAACCGTGGCATCGAGCAGATCTCGCAGGTTGTACAGGCGAACAGCGCGACGGCGGAAGAGTCGAATGCGATTTCCGAAGAACTTTCGGCGCAGTCCCAGTCCCTGAACGCTTTGATCAACAAGTTCGAGATTGGCGAAGGCTAACCAAGCTAACCCCTAAACTTTTCTCCTATAAACTGCTGACTCTGTCTAAAGAGAAGGCAAGCGAAAGGACCGGTTCCCCGCCGGTCCTTTTGTCTTATTATTTTTATTTTAGTTACAATATTAGGCATTGACAGACAAATGCCCAAATAATCAGACAAATACCATATAATGTCTGACAATTCAAAATATTTTCAGAATATCCCTTGCAATTTCGGAAAATTGAGCGTATAATAAACACATCAGCTTGGTTTCAGCACAATAATTCATACAATTTATGAGCATCCATTAAATCTTTTAGGAGGGTTTTCTGATGGCACAAGAAGAAAATGCTGTGGTTTCTGCGGCGCAGGAACAGGAAGAAACAAGAAGGACCGTGCAGAAGGGACCCGCAAAATCCTTTCTGGGCATGAGCAAGGAAAAGCTTCGGCACTTAAAGGTTGCGGACAAGTTTGGCTTTACCTTTAACCGGCTGCTCATCATGATCGGTATCATGGTGGTGGCGCTGGGCGTGTCGATCGGGTTATTGCTTGTGGGTGTCACCAACATGTACACGCAGTACCTGCAGATGAACGCGCACAACGGCAAGCTTTCGACGGCGTCCCAGTCGCTTGCGAAGAACATTCTGTATTCAATTGCGACGGGGGATCAGGCGGTCAGAGTCGAACGCATTAACCTTGCATCAAGTGATCTTGAGACCGCGGAGGCGGAGTTAAACGCCCTTTCGGAAATCTATCCGAACAAGGAAGACATGCAGGTGACAAGAGATTATTTCGAGCAGGTGCGTACCGGCGGCCAGGACTTAATGGCGGTCTTAACGACGGAGCCCGTGGATACGGCACTCGCGCATGAGATCTTCCGCGACGAGCTCTTACCGCCCCTTGCGAGCGTTGTGCAGGAGCTGAATAAGATTACTTCCTATGTGGATGAACAGTCCGCTTTCATCTTCCGGATGATCCTGATCGTGACAATCCCCGTTATCATCCTCGCGGTCATTCTGGTCATCCTGTCGTACTTCTTTATCCGCGCGGCAAGACGGTCGCTGACGGATTCCATCGTCGAGCCCGTGACCGAGATTGCGCACGCGGCGGATAAGATGGCGGAAGGCCACCTCGCGGTGAACATTGACTATGAAAGCGATGATGAGCTGGGCGGCTTGTCAAACTCCATGCAGCACATGACGAAGGTCCTGCACGGCATCGTCGAGGACTTAACCGACGTCATGCGTCGCCTGGGTGGCGGCGACCTGGTTCACGGTTCCAAGAACCCGGATTGCTACATCGGTGATTTCTATCCGATCGCAAAGGAAATCCGTTCCTTCCGTGACAGCCTCGCAGGCACGATGGGCGAGATCAAGGATTCCTCCTCACAGGTGTCGCAGGGTGCGCAGAACATGGCGCAGGGCGCGCAGGACCTGGCGGAAGGAAGTACCGACCAGGCATCCAGCGTACAGCAGTTGACCGCAAGCGTTGCAAGCGTGATGTCGCAGACAGAGTCGCTTGCTGACTCCGCGGACAAGGGCAACCGCATGGCCGGACAGGTCAAGAACCAGGCGGATATGGGCATCGAGAAGATGGGTCAGGTGGTCGAGGCAATGGAGTCCATCACACAGTCTTCGAACCAGATTGCATCCATCATCCAGACGATCGAAGACATCGCTTCACAGACGAACCTGCTGTCCCTGAACGCTTCCATCGAGGCGGCAAGAGCGGGCGAAGCAGGCAAGGGCTTTGCGGTTGTTGCGGATGAGATTAGACAGCTCGCGGCGCAGTCCGGCGAGGCGGCGGGACACATCCGTGAGGTCATCCAGACAACGGTCGACAGCGTCAACCATGGTAACACGGTCGTTGAAGAGACCAACGAAGCCTTAGGGCAGGTTGCACAGTCCATCACTGAAATCCAGTCCATTATGCAGGAGAACTCGGAGGAGGCCTCCAACCAGAAGGCGGCGATGGAAGAAATCAACCGCGGCATCGAGCAGATCTCGCAGGTCGTCCAGGCGAACAGCGCGACGGCGGAAGAGTCGAACGCAATCTCCGAAGAGCTTTCGGCGCAGTCCCAGTCCCTGAACGCTTTGATCAACAAGTTCGAGATTGGAGAAGGGTGAAGAACATCATAGAGAACAGTCGAAAGAACCGGCCGTTGCGCCGGTTCTTTTCTGCCAGGGACATACGATCTATAAAAGGTTGTGTAAAATCTAATTTTGGAGTAAGATAGAATCCATGGAGCAATATCTGGTCACGGGAATGAGTTGTGCCGCGTGTGCGGCGCGGGTCGAAAAAGCAGTGAATAGCGTAGAGGGGGTTGACAGTTGTGCTGTCAGCCTCCTGACGAATTCTATGGGTGTTGAGGGGTCCGCCTCCGCAGATGCGATCATCAAGGCGGTGACGGATGCCGGGTACGGCGCCCGCTTAAAGAGTGCCTCCACGGAGGCGAAGGCGGCGGGGACGTCGTCGATGGCCGCAGCGGAGGAGATGCTCGCGGATCATGAAACACCTGTCTTAAAGCGGCGTCTCATCACATCGATTGGATTTCTCTTAATCCTTATGTATGTCTCGATGGGACATACGATGTGGGGCTGGCCCTTACCGGCGTTTTTCCACGGCAACGCTGTTGCAATCGGGCTGTTGCAGATGGTCCTCACCGTCATCGTGATGGTGATCAATCAGAAATTCTTTATCAGCGGATTTAAGAGTCTGTTTCACCGCGCCCCGAATATGGACACCCTTGTTGCCTTGGGCAGCGCGGCGAGCTTTGTCTATTCCCTTGTAATGCTCTTTGTGATGACAAGGGTGCAGGCGGATGAGGGCGCTCATGCTGCGCACCACTACCTGCATGAGTTTTATTTTGAATCCGCCGCGATGATTCTGACGCTCATCACGGTGGGTAAGATGCTGGAAGCAAAGTCAAAGGGACGCACGACGGATGCAATCAAGGGGCTGATGAAGCTGGCGCCAAAGACTGCGACGGTGGTACGAGGTGAGGAAGTAGTGATCCCGATCGAGGAGGTGCAGGTGGGCGACCGCTTCCTTGTGAAGCCCGGCGAGAACATCCCGGTCGACGGTGTTGTCGAGGAAGGTGTGAGCGCGGTGAACGAAGCCGCCTTAACCGGCGAAAGCATTCCTGTTGATAAGCACGCGGGCGATGCGGTAAGCGCCGCGACGACAAACCTTTCGGGACACTTAACCTGTCGCGCGACGAAGGTGGGCGAGGACACGACATTATCCCAAATCATTCAGATGGTGTCCGATGCCGCAGCGACGAAGGCACCCATCGCGAAGATTGCGGACAAGGTCTCCGGCATCTTTGTGCCGACGGTGATCGGCATTGCAATCGTGACCTTTGTGATCTGGATGATTGCGGGACAGACAATCGGATTTGCGCTTGCGAGAGCAATCAGCGTGCTCGTCATTTCCTGTCCCTGCGCCTTGGGGCTTGCGACACCCGTCGCCATTATGGTGGCAAACGGCAAGGGCGCAAAGAGCGGCATCATGTTCAAGACCGCCGCCTCTCTCGAACAGACGGGCAAGACGGACATCGTTGTGCTTGATAAGACCGGCACCATCACAACGGGCGAGCCGAAGGTAACAGACATCCTTCCGGCGGAGGGTGTGACACAGAAGGAACTCTTAGAGACCGCGTACGCGCTTGAAATAAAGAGGGAGCATCCGCTTGCAAAGGCCGTTTCGGCGTACGCCGAAACGAAACAGATTGCGGTCAAGGATGCGCATGACTTCCAAATCGAAGCGGGCAACGGACTGCACGGAACGGTGGACGGTGCGACGTGCTACGGCGGCAATGCGGAGTATATCGGGAAGGTCGCCGCAATCCCCGCGTCTTTATCGGAACACGCGGCAAGGCTTTCCGGGGAAGGCAAGACGCCGTTGTACTTTGCCGCAGACAGTAAGCTGTTGGGTGTGATTGCGGTTGCGGACGTACAAAAGGAGGAAGCGCCTGAGGCAATTAAGGCGCTGCAGAATCTGGGCATCCAAACCGTCATGCTCACGGGCGACAACGAGAAAACGGCACGCGCCATCGCTTCGAAGGTGGGCGTTGCAAACGTCATCGCAAACGTGAAGCCTAATGATAAAGAAAGCGTCGTCAGGGAGCTACAGAATAATCAGCTGACGGACACTCCGCTGTCCGGCAGCGTAAGAACGAGTAAAACAGGCCGAGTGTCGGGCATGCCTGTCACCGAAGGTGACTTGGAATGGCATGACCGAGACCATGGTTACGTAGTAACCATGGTCGGTGACGGGATTAACGATTCGCCGGCACTTACCAGAGCGGATACGGGCATGGCGATCGGTGCGGGAACGGACATCGCGATTGACGCCGCGGACGTTGTGCTCATGAAGAGCCGTTTGACGGACGTGCCTGCGGCAATCCGGTTGAGCCGCGCCTGTTTAAATAACATTCACCAGAACCTCTTCTGGGCATTCTTTTATAATGTGTGCGGAATTCCCTTGGCGGCAGGGCTGTTTATCCCCGTTACGGGATGGGAGATGAATCCCATGTTCGGCGCAGCCGCGATGAGCCTGTCGAGCTTCTTTGTGGTTTCAAATGCGCTTCGGTTAAACCTCTTTGACCCGTTCGACGCCTCGCATGACAGGCCGCGAAAGAAAGTTTCGAAAGGTGTGGAAACCTTGCCTCAGGGGGCAGTTTCTGATAGAGTAAAGAGTGATGTCGCAAAGGGTGGCATCGAAGCAGGAGGAAGGGAAATGACAAAGACCATTACGATTGAAGGTATGATGTGCGCACACTGCGAAAAGACCGTGAAGGGCGCGCTCGAAGCATTGGAAGGCGTTGCGGAAGCAAATGTCAGCCATGAGAAGGGCGAAGCGGTGGTGACGCTGAGCGAGGATGTTTCAGATGAGGTACTGACAAAGGCCGTAACGGAGAAGGACTACACGGTCAAGGCGATTGCGTAAGAACCGGCACAGCACCGGATGAAAGGAGATTTATGAGAATGCAGGAATTGTTATTTGGCTCCGCCGAAGAAAATGCGGCGCAGCTCGAGAGAGAGGCAAAAAAGAAGAATCCTTCCGCGGAGGGATTTGTGGACCCGCACGAGATCACGAAGGATATGATGATTTCCGATATCTTAGCGGTTTATCCGCAGGCGGCGATGTTCTTAATGGAATGCGGCATGGGCTGTATCTCCTGCGGGGCGGCGCAGTTTGAGACGCTGGAGCAGGCAAGCCTGGTGCACGGCATCGATGCGGACGATCTGGTCGAGGCGTTGAACGAGCAGGCGGAAAACTGGTAATCACGTTTGGAGGAAAATGCATGTGGTATAACGAGGCAGTCATCTATCAGATCTACCCGTTAGGCTTTTGCGGAGCGCCGTTCTCAAGAGACGACGCTTCTTCCGTATCCGGCAAAGGCATCAAAAAAGTCATCGACTGGATTGATCATTTCAAGAAGCTCAACATCAATACGGTGCTGTTTAACCCGCTCTTTGAATCCGATACGCACGGCTATAATACGAGGGACTACCGTCTGGTGGATGGTCGCCTGGGAACAAACGAGGATTTCAAGGAGGTCTGTGACGCGCTGCACAAAGCCGGTATGAAGGTGATGTTAGACGGTGTCTTCAATCATGCGGGCAGAGGCTTTTTCGCGTTTCAGGATGTGTTGCAAAAGCGGTGGGACTCGCCGTACAAGGACTGGTTCCACATCAACTTCGACGGGAACAACGGCTATAACGACGGGCTCTGGTACGAGGGCTGGGAAGGGAATTTTGACCTGGTCAAATTGAACCTGCGCAATGAAGATGTTGTTAAGTATCTGTTGGAGAGTGTGACGTACTGGATTGATACCTTCGGGATTGACGGATTACGTCTTGACGTTGCGTACTGCGTTGACCGTGAATTCTTGAAGCGGCTGCGTGCGCACGTGAAGGGAATCCGCGAGGACTTCTTCCTCTTCGGTGAGATTTTGGGCGGTGATTACAAGACCGTCATGAATCCCGAGATGTGTGACTCTGCGACGAATTATGAATGCTACAAGGGGCTGCATTCCTCGTTCAATTCTCTGAACCTGTTTGAAATCGTGCACAGCTTAAAGCGGCAGTTCGGTCCGGAGAACTGGACACTGTATAAGGACATGCATCTTGTGAGCTTCGTGGACAACCATGACGTGACGCGTGTGGCGAGTGTCCTGAACAATCCGCGGCACTTGAAGCTCATCTATGCGTTGATGTTTGCGATGCCCGGAATCCCCGCGGTGTACTACGGCAGCGAATGGGGGATTGCGGGCAACAAGTCAGACGGTGACCCGGCGCTTCGTCCCTGCATTGACGCGCCTAAGTGGAACGAGTTGACGGATGTGGTTGCCGCGCTTGCAAAGGCTAAGCAGGAAACGCCCGCGATGGTCTATGGCGATTTTCATGAGCTGGTGCTTCAGAATCAGTACTGTGTGCTGGAGAGAGAATATGAGAACGACCGCATCATGATTGCGGTGAATGCTTCTGAGAACGAAGTGCGTATCGATTTCAACGCGCGCGCCGGTCGCGCCCGCGACCTCATCACGGGCGACACGATTGATTTTGGGGGCGGGCTTACGATTCCTGCGTGTACGGCGTATGTG